>NZ_DDNT01000021.1:233542-325135 GCF_002341285.1 Methylophaga sp. UBA2513
GCATCAAACACGCGGAACACGTCAACGCCATTGATCGCCGCTCTTTCGACAAACTTTTTAACGACATCATCCGCATAGTGACGATAGCCTAATAAATTCTGACCACGTAGCAGCATTTGCTGACGAGTATTAGGCATGGCTTCTTTCAGTGAACGAATGCGATGCCAAGGATCTTCACCAAGATAACGAATGCAGGCATCAAAAGTGGCACCACCCCAGCTTTCTACTGACCAGAAGCCGATTTGGTCAAGCTTATCAGCGATGGGTAACATATCATCGAGTCTAAGACGTGTTGCAAAGAGTGATTGGTGGGCGTCACGTAAAACGACATCTGTGATGCCTAGAGGTTTTTTTACTTCGGTCATATTCATGGCCTTTTAATTGGTTCGAAATAGCCTAAATCTGGGGTTATTTGTGGCGTGAACGAAATTTGTGTACTGCCGCTGAGAGCACAGTAATGAGGTTTTTGTCATCATTAGCATGTTGGGATTGATTCATCGCCGGACTGATGACGGCCGTAGGTGAGGAAATACCTTCTTCGGGTAAGACACCTACATTTTTTTCGTAACTGGTGATAATGCGTGACATGATGGTGGTGGCAAACACCAGCAAAGTCAGAAATATAAAGACGAAGCTCATGCCGATAAGCATCAGGTTTAAACCTTCTGTCATTAAGTTTGATGTTGTCATTATTATGGTCTCTCTCCATTGGTTTTCTTAGGTCATTAAATCAATGACTTACAAAAAAGCAGCCGGCAATTATACCATTGTTGAACCTCGAACGAATCACTGAGCCGGAACTCCTTATTTTTAAAAGAGTAATAGTAAAAAATACGATTCTGTTGTAACCGTAATCGATTCAGAATGCGTATGATATTTTCCTATCTGACAAAACCCTGCCAAACTAACTGTAAACGATAGCAAGCTACAAAAGGACACGTATGACACCTGATGAGTCTGACTTCTGGTTTTTGCCACTGGGAGGAACCGGCGAAATAGGCATGAACCTGAACCTTTATGGTCATGATGGCCGTTGGTTAATGGTGGACTGTGGGGTGACGTTTGAGGCAAAAACAGATATTGACGGTGAACCAGTAGAAGGTGCTCAAGCCCATGTGCAGATGGCTGATCCACAATTTATTGTCGATCGAAAAGAACAACTGGATGGTCTGGTCATCACCCATGCTCATGAAGACCACATCGGTGCTGTTCCTTATTTGTGGGAACGGTTTCGTTGTCCTATCTATACCACAGCTTATACGGCAGAAATTCTGCGCAGAAAACTGGCTGAAGCCGGGTTAATCAAAAAAGTGAAAGTCCATGTGGTTGAGGCACATGCATCAAGACAAATAGGGGTCTTTAATGTGCAGTGGATCCAGCTAACACATTCCATTCCTGATCCGTTTGCTTTATTGATCACCACCCCTGTTGGTAAAGCGTTTCATACCGCTGACTGGAAGCTTGATTCCGCACCGGTGGTGGGCGAACCCTATAAAGAAGAAGATTATGCGCGGTTGGCTGAGCTGGGCGTTGATGCGATGGTGTGTGATTCGACCAATGCTAATGTACCTGGTTGGTCAACATCTGAAGCAACGTTGTACAAAGGCCTGAAACATCATGTAGAACAGGCAAAAGGGCGGGTTGTAGTCACCTGCTTTGGCAGCAATATTGCCCGTTTACGAACGGTAGCAGATATTGCTAAAGAAACGGGAAGACACCTCGGCTTATTAGGTCGCTCGCTATTAAACACGTATTCAGCAGCCAAACGTGTGGGTCTATGGAATGGCATTGAAACCTTTGTCGACCCGCATCATTTAGGTTTTTTGCCGCGCGATACTGTTCTATTAGTTGCAACGGGAAGTCAGGGCGAACCCAGAACAGCGTTAAACCGACTCAGTCAGAACAGTTTCCGTGATATTGAATTAGAAGCCGGGGATACGGTAATTTTCAGTTCCAAAGTGATTCCTGGTAATGAATTACCGATTGAAGCATTAATTGAACGGCTCAAGGCCATGCAGGTGGATGTGATTACGGAGGATAACAGCCGACTGGAAATTCATGCTTCAGGTCATCCGGCAATGGAAGAGTTGAAAGCCATGTATCGCTGGGTTAGACCCGCTTGTGCTATTCCTGTTCATGGGGAGTTTCAACACCTTAGAGCCAATGCCAGACTGGCAAAGTCAGTGGGGGTGCCCGAGCAACTTGAAGGGAAAAATGGTGATTTATATTACATAGCACCTGTCAAAGGAATACGACGTGGGGCTGTGAAAACAGGCCGCTTGGGTCTTGTTCAGGATAAACTGAAAAAATTGTTTTAAAAATGTGCTGAAAAGGATTGAAAGTTTTTTGAAATGATAGAAGAAATCAGACGGTTTATCCGTCACCCCAGTAGTGTGCCTATTCAGGTTAAGCGAGGCGAAGAGAAAAAACAGGTACCTTTGAAAGATGTCAGCAAGGGAGGTCTATGTTTTCGTTCACAAGTGACGCTTGCTACAGGCAATGTCGTTGAAGTAAATATTCTCACCTCAAAACCCACCTTTACTGCAAAAGGCATAGTGAGTTGGTGTAAACCGGAAGGAGATGAGTATCTGGTGGGTATTTCATTTCAGAATAAAGCCGTCCGATATGCTCTCAGGATGGTCGAACAAATTTGTTATATAGAAGATTATAAAAAGCGCATCAAAGCTAAAACAGGACGTCAACTGACAAGTGACGAGGCAGCACAGGAATGGATTCAAAAATATGCGGCGGATTTTCCACCTTTATCTGATTAATGCTGCTAGGCTTTTGCTTCAAACCTGTGTGCTCTACGGTCTGAAGAAACGCGGCGTTCTATGAATGGTTTTTGATTACGTTTTCTACGATCATAACGTTGGCGACGATCTGCATCGTTGGTCAGTTTCGCTTCCTGTGCAGCAGGGCGAGCGGGCTCGACCTGTGATGGTGGGCTAATGGTGATCATCGCATTGTGATAAAGCTTAGGTATTTCGTTCATTGTCTATGAAAAGTCAATTTATATACTTAACTATCGGAATACTTTGAAAAAGCTTTAGATATTATTTGCCATCAGAAAAGTGCATATTGAATTGTCCATCACTGATTCGCTGTTTATTCTCAACAGGGTATTGGTAAAGGTAAGCCCAAGCGGTCGATATTTTGAGAGTGCTATTTATAGTTTGAACCGTCACCTGCTGACGTTGATACTCATGTGGTTCAGGAAAAGCAGAAGAACATTCTTCATAATCATCGAGCTGATTCAGTAGCCAGCCAGTTGAAGACAACTTATATAAATCACCGTATACGATGTCGTGTTCATTATTAGATAAAATGGCACCAGGATAATAGTCAATGAGATAGAGTTGTGCTTGCAGAGTGGCACGACAGATGAACTCGCTGTGTTCTGCAAGTAACTTTGCCATGGGATGATGTGTATCTTTCATCAATGTACCGTATACGAATAACAGTTCACTTTGTTCGGTCATTACTTTAAAAATACTCTTTATTTATATGAAAAATATAACAAATAGGTGTTAAGTTGAGCAGTAAGTTAAAGGTCGGTCTTGCTTTGGGTAGCGGCGCTGCACGTGGTTGGGCGCACATCGGTATTATCAAGCAACTGGACAAACTTGGCATCACTCCAGACATTGTAACGGGTACGTCAATAGGCGCTTTGGTTGGGGCTGCTTATGTCGCTAATAATCTCGGCAAACTGAATGACTGGGTGTTGCAATTGGATAAATTAAAAACGGCTCAATACTTTGCCATTAACCGGTCTCTGCAAGGTTTTGTAAACAAAAACCGTCTGCGCACATTTCTTAATGAATATGTGGTGGAACAGGAGCTTGAGATAGAGAATATGCAGAGCTGTTTTGCTACTGTTGCAACAGATTTGTATAGTGGCCGCGAAATATGGAATACACGTGGCAATATGATGGATGCAGTATGGTCTTCCATGTCTTTACCTGGCTTGTTTCCGGCAATAAAGCATAATAATCGATGGTTGATTGATGGAGGGCTCGTTAATCCTGTGCCGGTGTCTTTATGCCGAGCCATGGGCGCGGATGTGGTGATTGCTGTGAACCTCAATAGCGGCATTGTGGGCAAACATTTCAGAACAGATATTGATGATGTAGAGCCATCAATAGCATCAGAACCACCAAAAAGTTGGACTGGAAAAGTCAGTCACATGGTGACGGACTACACCAATAATTTGTTTCCCAAACGTCGTGAACAAAAAGAAGAAGCGCCTGCTTTATTAGATGCCATTGCCGCATCGATTAATATTACACAGGACAGAATTACCCGCAGCCGAATGGCCGGTGATCCACCTGAAATTATTTTAAATCCTCGCCTTTCTCATATCGGTATTCTGGAGTTTTATCGTGCAGATGAAGCCATCAAAGAAGGGATCGCCTGTGTTAAGCGTCAGCAAACCGAGCTAAGTTATTATCTCTCGATGGATAAGTAATTACAGACTCGGACTATCCCAGTCTTTTAGCCGGCTAAAATATTCTTGTAAAAAATCAATCAGAATCCTGACGCGGTGTGATAAAAAGCGTGTCTGTGGATAGATGGCATAAATACCAATATCTTTCTGAACCAGTGCCTTATCGAGAACAGTGATCAACTTGCCCGATTTGAGCGCAGAAAATGCAATAAAATCAGGGCTCAAAATTAACCCTTTTCCATCTATACAGACATCCCGTAGATATTCGCCATTATTTGAAGACAGTACTGTAGGCAAATTAACAGACATCACCTCACCTTGATGGTCCAGTAATGACCAACTGCTACTGACATGTGAATATTGCAGCTTTACGTGCCCGTAAAACAAGTCTTCAGTTTGTTCAGGTAAGCCATTTTGAGCAAAGTAATCAGGACTGCCGCAGATATAAAGACGGGTAGAGGCCAGTTTACGTGCGATCATACTTGAGTCAGTAAGATTAGATATACGTATGGCCAAATCTAAACCTTCAGCGACTAAGTCCTGATGTCTGTCACTAAAATCAATATCAAAAATGATGTCTGGATGCATTTGATTAAACTCGCGTAGAGCCGGACTCAAGTGCAGCAAACCAAAGCTAATGGGGGCAGATAATCTGATACGACCAGATAATGATGTTTGCTCATTGCCTAACGCATTTTCAACCTCATAAATATCATCGAGAATACGGACACAATGCTGGTAGTAACTGCGACCGGCATCGGTAAGCGTTTGTTTACGCGTTGTTCGTTTAAGCAAGCTGATACCCAGTCGTTTCTCTAAATCAGTTAAACGTTTACTGATAGCAGATTTCACCGTATTCATTTGCTCTGCAGCTTTGGTGATACTGCCAGCTTCCACTACCCGCACAAAACACTGCATTTCTTCTAACTGACTCATCTCTATTGTTCTCTATTTGGTAACAATAAGTTCATTAATACACTGTTTTATAAAAATATGGAAACGATAAACTGTGAACCATCTTAACAACACAACAAAAAGGAAAAATTACATGAATGCAGTCACAGGATTAGCAACAGTCACAGGTCGGTTTTTGTTAAGTCTGATGTTTATTTCAGCGGGTATTGGAAAACTCGGTGCAGGTTATGAAGCGACACAAGGCTATATGAGCATGATGGGAGTACCTGCATCACTGTTACCTTTAGTGATAGCAACAGAAATTTTAGGTGGTTTGGCTATCTTAGTTGGTTTCAAAACACGTATTTCTGCGTTTTTGCTAGCAGGTTTTACGCTGATAGCGGCAGCTATTTTCCATAATAATTTTGCCGACCAAATGCAGAGTATTTTGTTTATGAAAGATTTAGCCATTGCCGGTGGTTTGTTGTTACTGGTGGCTAATGGTGCGGGTAATTTGGCTATCGACAATATTAAATAATGTTATCGAAAACAGGAGAATAAACATGAATAACACGATTTTACATATCAATAGTAGTGAACGTATTCAGGACTCTGTGACACGCCAGGTGTCTGCTGAACTCGTCTCGCAATTACAAAAGCAGTCTGGGCTAGCTATCAAATCTCGTGATCTAGTGAAGGGTATTCCATTTATTAACGAAGATTGGATTCATGCCAATTTTACCGACCCCGAGCAACGTACTGAACAAAACAAACAGGCATTAAAAACGTCGGATCAATTAGTAGAAGAGTTGCAGGCTGCTGAGATTCTGGTCATTGCATCGCCTATTTATAATTTTAGTGTGCCAGCCGTATTAAAAGCCTGGATCGATCAAGTTGCCAGAGCAAGAGTGACGTTTCGTTACACAGAAAATGGTCCTGAAGGTTTGCTGAAGGCGAAAAAAGCGTATCTGGTGATGGCTTCTGGCGGCGTGCCTCTGGGGAGTGAAGTGGATTACGCTTCTACTTACCTGAATCAGGTCATGAATTTTCTGGGTATTCATGATGTCACTGTGGTGGATGCTGGCAGTCTGATTCAAGACACAGAAACATTGACTCAAAAAGTTGCTGATCTCGTCAGCTAATATTTATCAGGAGAATGTGATGACTCAGACAAGGGAATTAAGACAAATCATCAATGGAGACAGGGTCTCAGACGGTGCAGGTGTACAGCTTACTCGTATTATCGGCTCACCACAGCTCAATATGCTTGACCCTTTTCTGATGTTTGATGCCTTTGGTTCCGATAAACCTCAGGACTATATTGCTGGCTTTCCTCCACATCCACACCGTGGCTTTGAGACGGTGACTTATATGTTAGAAGGGCGTATGCGTCATGAAGACAGTGCAGGCAATGCCGGGGTAATTGAAACGGGCGGTGTGCAATGGATGACGGCAGGTAAAGGGATTATTCATTCGGAAATGCCAGAGCAGAAAGAAGGACGCTTAGCCGGGTTCCAGTTGTGGGTTAACCTGCCGGCAACAGAAAAAATGAATGAACCGAAGTATCAGGAATTTGATGCTGAGCAGATTCCAGTGGCTAGATTAGACAATGGTACCGCAATCAAGGTCATTGCTGGGCAGACAGATAGTGGCGTGAGTGGTGTGATTGATAACCCGTTTGTTAATCCGCTATACCTGCATGTTTTTTTATCTGCAGGAGTCACGTTTGAGCAGACAGTGAAGGAAACGGACAACACGTTCCTGTATCTGATGAAAGGTCAGATACAGGTCGGCGATAAACAGCGACCACTTAATGCTGGCCAACTCGCCGTATTGGAGACCGGATCAAAAGTGCGAGTCAACAGTGAACGTGATACGGAGTTTGTGCTTGTATCAGGACAGCCTTTGAATGAACCTATTGCCAGAGGCGGTCCATTTGTGATGAACACTCGCGAGCAGATTGAACAAGCCTTTGATGATTATCGTCACGGCCGATTCGCTTAAGTTTTGTTTGTTTGACTATGGAAAAGCCACTGATTTGTCAGTGGCTTTTTTGTTTAAGTATTTTTTAAGTTGCAGGGATTAATCTTGGCCAAAATTAATTTGGTCGAGGTTTACCATGCGTCGTGCAATTCCTTCTCAGTATTTAGTCTTACTGTTCTCTGTGTTCTTGATGCTTGCTTATAACAATGGTTTATGGGTAGGCATCGTTCAGGCCAATCAATTAATCACCCAGCATAATCTATTGTTTTTAGGCTCATGTGCCATCTTTATGACGGCATTGTTTAATCTGATATTCAATTTGGTGTCATCCCGGCACCTGATAAAACCAGTATTGATTTTCATTGTGTTGTGTTCTGCTGCAGCCAGCTATTTTATCGATAGTTATGGTGTACATATCGACAGCTCGATGATTCAAAACGTGTTAGAAACCGATACCTCAGAAACAAAGGAATTATTGAGTAAAGATTTTATTATTCATTTCTTGCTATGGGGTGTTTTGCCAGCATTTTTGATAGCTAAAGTACGGATTGTTCATGTCCGTTGGACAAAGCAATTATTGATGAGCTCGTTTTCTATCACCATGAGTATTTTAGCTATGGGGTTGGTTGCTGCCTTTTTCTATCAGGATTACGCGTCAACATTCCGAAATCATCGCGATTTACGTTATTTAATTAATCCGACCAGTTATATTTATGCGGTCACTAAAATTGCCAAACAACAGTTTGCAGAAGCGGATAAACCATTAATCCCTATTTCACAAAATGCCGCACTTGGCAGCTTAGCGCATGAGAAAAAGCATCGCACAGTGACCGTGATGGTCGTCGGTGAAACAGCGAGAGCAGAATCATTTCATCTGAATGGTTATGAACGTGAGACAACACCAGAGTTAGAGAAAACTAACAGCCTGTATTTTAATAATGCCTCGTCTTGTGGCACAGCCACGGCGACGTCAGTGCCATGTATGTTCTCACCATTTTCTCGTGATGATTATGACGATGAAAAAGGCCATGGTTATGAAAGTGTACTGGACGCTATTTCTGCTGCCGGTGTGAAGGTCAGTTGGCTGGATAATAACAGCGGCTGTAAAGGCGTGTGTGATCGTGTAGAACACCAGAAAGTAACTGACGTTAATCTGACAGATTTATGTCCTGATGGTGAGTGTTATGACGAAGTATTACTGACTAATCTAAAAGTCTTGGTGGCTAAGTCAGATGATGATCAGTTGATTCTCTTACATCAGAAGGGTAGTCACGGACCTGCCTATTTCAAACGTGTGCCGTCTGCATTTGAGAAATTTAAACCAATCTGCGAAACCGCTGAACTACAGAAATGTTCAAATGAAGAACTGAGAAATGCCTATGACAATACGATTTTATACACCGATCATGTGTTGGCTCAATTGATTCAGTATCTGGATAATTTATCTTCTCAATCGATTGATACCGCTATGATTTATGTCTCAGACCATGGCGAGTCTTTAGGTGAACATAATCTGTATCTACATGGTACACCCTATTTCGCTGCCCCCAGCCAGCAAACCCATGTACCTATGGTGGTGTGGTTGTCAGATAACTATAAACGTGACTATCACATCGACCCAGTATGTATGAAAAATGAAACTGGCAAAGCGGTCAGCCACGACAATATTTTCCATTCATTATTAGGGATGAACAATGTCTTACTGCCAGGTAAATATGATCTGGCCTTAGATATCTTTGCCAGCTGTCAGCATAGCTAAATCTATGCTGCATCATTTAGTACGTTTATGGGGGCTGTATTTTGTTCTGATGAGCATGATTGCCATCACAGAACTGGATAAATTAGTAGCGTCCATCTGGTATCAGCTTGAAGGTGGTCAATGGCAATTGAAGCATTTTTGGCTGACGCAAACGTGGTTACATGATGGAGGTCATGACCTAGCCGTCATTTTGTTCAGTGTTGTATTATTAAGTTATGGGATGAGTGTCAGGAACCGCTATTTATCACGCTATCGTCATGCTTTAGCGTATCTTAGTATCAGTATTCCTGTATCGACACTCATGGTAAGTGCTATAAAAAGGCTGACTCAGGTGGATTGTCCCTGGTCTGTAGTGGAGTTTGGTGGCGAGCGACCCTATCAGTTTTGGTTGCATAGTGTATGGTCGCCAATGCAAGGTGCAGATCATTGCTTTCCTGCTGGGCATGCCAGTTCTGCCTATATGTTTTTTGGCCTGTATTTTGTCAGCACGCAGCTTTTTCCTCAGCATGCTAAAAAAGTGTTGTATGGCGTCATCTCTTTTGGCGTTATCTTCGGTCTCGCACAACAATTACGTGGCGCCCATTTCATCAGTCATGACATCACCTCGGCATTTATCTGCTGGACAGTATCCTGCTTGTTATGGAAGTTCTGGCCTGTTAAGCAACTGAAACTAGGTCATTTTGATCAATAGATTGATCTCTGTCATTTCAGTTATTTCGCTATCGTGTATTATTGGGGTAATGTTTACGCCAATCCCTCTTCAATAACAAAGACAACACATGCTGCGACTACGAAATTTGATTTTATTACTGATAGTGGTTGCCGTCGCTGCGGCCAGCTATTACTGGAAGTCTGAACAAGAGTTGAGTTTACCCACTGGCTTTGCTGCTGGAAATAGCCGAATTGAAGCGACCGAAGTTGATGTGGCGACAAAAACGGCGGGGAAAGTTGAGCACATTCAGGTGAATGAAGGTGACTGGGTAAAGCAAGGTCAGGTGCTAGCCGTCATGGATACCGAGCAAGCTGAGGCGAATCTGGCAGTAGCCAATGCGAATCTGAATAAAGCCAATGAATCCAAAAAATACGCACAGGCTATTTTGGCGCAGCGACGCAGTGAAGTCACGCTGGCAAGAAAAGAACTTGAACGGACTCAGGTCTTGGTCAAAAAAGGTCACCTGAGTCAGGAAGTGATGGATCAGAAAGAAACACAAAAAGCGACGGCTCAAGCGGCCATGCAAGCTGCATCGGTACAAGTTGCCGAAGCTCAAGCAGCAATTGAAGCAGCTAAGGCTGAGGTGACAAAAGCACAAGTGGTGATTGCTGACAGCCAACTCACCACACCTCGTAACGGTCGAGTGCTTTATCGCTTGGCTGAGCCGGGTGAAGTTCTGCCTGCTGGTGGTAAAGTCATTACGCTGATTGATGTCAGTGATGTTTATATGTATCTGTTTTTACCTACAGACCAAGCAGGACAAACCCGTGTAGGGGCAGAAGTAAGAATTGTCCTGGATGCCTATCCCAATGTATCTATTCCGGCTCATGTGTCTTTTGTCGCACCACAAGCGCAGTTTACCCCCAAGTCTGTTGAGACAGAGGAAGAACGTGAAAAGCTGATGTTTCGGGTGAAAGTCAAAATTGAAGAAGACATTCTAAGGAAATATGCAGAGCAGGTGAAAACCGGCGTTCCCGGTGTGGCGTATATCAAGCTGGATGACAATGCACAGTGGCCAGAAAAAGTGCCACCTCTCGCCACTTACTAACACGTTATGTCAGCCGATATAGTCGTTAGCCTTGATAATGTCAGTCATCGATATGGTGATACACAGGCATTGGCATCGATGTCAGTTGATATCCCAGCTGGTCAACGCGTTGGGTTTATTGGGCCTGATGGTGTTGGCAAGTCCACATTACTAGGACTTATTGCGGGAGTAAAAAAGATACAAAGCGGGCAATGTCAGGTTTTAGCTGCTGATATGGCTGATAATCGCGAGCGTCATGCTATTTGCTCAAGAATCGCATACATGCCACAAGGTCTGGGTAAAAATCTTTATATGACCTTGTCTGTGCATGAAAATCTGATTTTCTTTGCTCGTCTGTTTAATTTAGCCCCTCATGAACGTGAGGCACGTATCACGCTTTTATTAAAAAGCACGGGATTGAATGAGTTTCGTGATCGACCTGCTGGTCAATTATCTGGCGGCATGAAACAGAAACTGGGTTTATGTTGCGCGTTGATTCATAACCCGGATTTATTAATTCTGGATGAGCCTACCACGGGTGTTGATCCGCTATCTCGCCGTCAATTCTGGACATTGATTGATCGTATTCGTGCCCAGCGACCACAGATGAGTGTCTTGATCGCCACGGCTTATATGGATGAAGCGGCTAATTTTGATTTTTTGGTTGCGATGGATGAGGGGCAAGTACTCGGTACTGGCAGTCCTGCCGAACTTATCAAACACACCGGACAAAGTAATCTCGACGAGGCATTCATCGCTCTGTTACCTGAGGATAAGCGGCAGGGCCATAAAACAATCACTGTTCCGCCACGACAACAGTCTGAGAAGATCGCGATTTCAGCCAAAGACTTATCAAAGACCTTTGGTGATTTTACGGCGGTTAATCAGGTCAATTTTGAAATAGAGCGTGGTGAGATTTTCGGGTTCCTGGGTTCAAATGGTTGTGGTAAGACCACGACCATGAAAATGTTAACAGGCTTATTGCCGGCCAGTTCTGGTGAAGCACGATTGTTTGGTGACGTTGTCGATGCTAAAGATATCGCTATACGCCAACGTGTTGGTTTTATGTCACAAGGCTTTTCTCTGTATGAAGAACTGACGGTCAGACAAAACCTGGTATTACATGCCAGGTTGTTTGATTTGGCAAAAGCTTACCAACAACAACGTATTGATAAGCTGCTGAACGATTTTGACCTTAAACGTTATCAGGCTCATGTCGCTAAGGATCTACCATTAGGCATCCGTCAACGTTTATCACTGGCCGTTGCGATCATTCATGAACCCGAAATTCTCATTCTCGATGAGCCCACATCTGGTGTTGATCCGATTGCACGTGATGAGTTTTGGCAGATATTGATTAGCTTGTCACGAGAGCAGGGTGTGACCATCTTTGTCTCAACTCATTTTATGAATGAAGCCCAGCGCTGTGACCGAATATCGCTCATGCATGCGGGAACGGTACTTGCCACGGATTCACCCGACGCACTGTGTAAGAGCAAGGGGGGCGATAATCTTGAAGATGCGTTTATTGCCTACTTGACAGAGCAGCAAGTTGAAGAGAGTGATGATAGCGAGTTGTTATCCGATAAAGCGATGTCTAGCCAACAAGATAAAATCCATCATGGTGGTTTTTCATTAACACGATTACTCGCCTATAGTCTGCGTGAGGCTTTAGAAATTACACGCGATCCGGTGCGTTTGGTCTTTGCTTTTTTAGGGACGGTGATTCTGCTTTTTGTGTTGGGATATGGAATCAGCCTTGATGTGGAAGATATTCCCTTTGCGGTGATGGATAGGGATCAGTCTCCTGAGAGCCGAGATTACATTCAAAGCCTGGCGGGCTCGCGCTATTTTGAAGAAAAAAAGCCACTTTATAGTGACACTGACATGGATGAACGCATGCGAAGTGGTGAACTGGGTGTGGCTATCGAAATACCGCCTGACTATGGCAAAGATATGCGTCATGGTAAGCAGCCCAGTGTGGGTGTTTGGGTTGATGGTTCGATGCCATATCGTGCTGAAACGATCAAAGGCTATATGCAGGGCTTTCATCTTAGCTATTTGTCAGAACTCAGTATCAGAGAGTCAGGTATTCAGGTAACCCCTAGCTATCAGTTAGTGTCGAGGTATCGGTACAACCCTCAGGTTGAGAGTCTGATTTCAATGGTGCCTGGTGTGATGCCCATTTTATTGTTGATGATTACCTCAATGCTCACCGCCTTGTCGATTGTCAGAGAAAAAGAATTGGGATCCATCACTAATTTCTACGCCACGCCGGTCAATAGACTTGAGTTTTTATTAGGTAAACAATTGCCATACATCATTATTGGCATGATGAACTTTCTGATGTTGATGTGGCTGGTTTATATGGTCTTTGATGTGCCCTTAACGGGTAGTTTTTGGGCCTTACTGGTGGGGACTTTTCTTTATATTATTGTGGCTACTTGCATGGGGCAGTTTATCTCTGCCTTTACCAACACCCAGATAGCAGCCATCTTTCTGGCCATGATTAGCAGTATTGTGCCTTGTGTGAATTACGCAGGACTTATCAATCCGATTAACTCTCTTGAAGGCGCTGGCTATGTCATAGGGCATATGTATCCGGCCTCTTATTATTTGTTGATATGTCGTGGCGCGTTTACCAAAGGATTGGGTTTTGAGGAATTAACAGCTTTTTATTGGCCTATGATCATGGCTATTGTCGTCATCATGTGTCTGAGTTTTGTATTACTCAAGAAACAGGATCGCTGAATGAGTAGTATGAAAAATATTGTCAATCTTGGCGTAAAAGAGTTACGGACATTGGTGCAGGACCCCGTAATGGTGATGGTCATTTTGATCGCTTTTACATTGATGGTCTACTCAGCAGGCAAAAGCGTCTCAACAGAACTCCAGAACACACCCATTGCCATCGTGGATGAGGATCAATCACCGATATCTATCAATATTGCAGAGGCGTTCTATGAACCGCATTTTAAACCGGCAGAACAGATATCGCTCGCACAGATGAATCAATCTCTTGATACAGGAATGTATACCTTTGTATTAGATATTCCCCCTGATTTTCAAAAAGATTTATTAGCTGGTCGCCAGCCTGAAATTCAGCTGGCTATAGATGCCACCATGATGAGTCAGGCGTTTATTGGCGCTGGTTATATTAGCGAAATCATTGATAGAGAAGTGCAACATTTGCTGAAAACTACTAACACAGCGTCGTCAACAGCTGTGCAACAAATTATTCGCATGCGATTTAATCCCAATCTGAATAGTGCTTGGTTTAGTGGAGTGATGGAGCTGATCAATATGATCACTTTACTGTCAGTCATTCTGACAGGTGCCGCATTAATTCGTGAACGTGAACACGGCACGCTGGAGCATCTCTTAGTGATGCCCATTACACCTTTTCAAATTATGATCGCCAAGATTTGGTCAATGGGACTGGTGGTGCTAATCACCAGTACCTTTTCACTATATGTGGTTATTCAGGGCTGGCTGAATATGACTATTGCGGGTTCTATTGCGTTATTTCAGCTGGGCACCGCTTGCTTTTTATTCTCGACCACATCGTTGGGAATTTTATTAGGCACACTGGCTCGTAGTATGCCCCAGCTCGGTCTCTTATTGCTGTTATTGATATTACCTTTACAAATGTTATCGGGCGGCATGACACCTTTTGATAGTATGCCCGACATTGTTCAACATATTATGCAGTTCGCTCCGACCTCACATTTTGTCAGTACCAGTCAGGCTGTGCTTTACCGGGGCGCTGATTTTGCCATTATCTGGCCGGATTTATTGGCTAACTTAATGATAGGTAGTGTCTTTTTTTTGATGGCACTGTTCTTATTCAGAAAAAGCCTGGCAACGGTATAAGCCCTGCTGTTAGTGACATGTAATGGACAAGTTTTTCAAGGTACTTCAGTATGTGTAGGTGTAGCGCATTGAGTTTGAGTCAAGGCCATAAAATTAAGTCTTAAAAAGATAAGGTTATGAAGCTAAGTTGTTTTCTGTGGGGCGCAAGTACTAACAGAACTCAGTAACAAGCCATAACCAAAGTAAGGAGGGGATAGACCATGAATTTAGAAGAGAAAATCTGCCAAAGCTGTACAGAAGACAATAATTTGGATTTTGACTTTACCATGGCCTTTCAACCTATCATTAATTGCAGCAATGAGACGATTTATGGGTATGAGGCTCTAGTCCGAGGTATCAATAACGAGTCGGCATATTCTGTAATCTCTCGAGTCAACGATAGTAATCGTTATCTTTTCGACCAGCTCTGCCGGGTGAAAGCTATCTCGCTGGCATCAAAATTAAATATTACTTCCATGCTGAGCATTAATTTTCTGCCTAACGCGGTTTATGTACCAGAACGGTGTATTCGCACCACCTTCGAAGCGGCAAAACAATATGATTTTCCCACAGAGAGAATCATGTTTGAGTTTACAGAAGTGGAAAAAATAGATGATACAGAACATGTCAAACGTATCGTTGATTATTATCAGTCGCTAGGGTTCAAGACTGCAGTGGATGATTTTGGTTCTGGCTACTCTGGTCTCAATCTGCTTGCTGACTTCCAGACAGATATCATTAAACTCGACATGGCGCTCATCAGACATATTGATTCGAATAAGGTACGTCAAGCTATTATCAAGAACTGTATAACCATGTTCGATGAGTTGAATATTACAACCTTGGCGGAAGGCATTGAAACCTATGAGGAATATGCCTGGTTACGAGATGCCGGAATTAAACTCATGCAGGGATATTATTTTGCGAAACCTGGTTTTGAAAGCTTACCTGAAATAGATCATGGGCATTACCGACAGGCCAGCCAATGATTCATGAGCGGGCTGTATTCAACAACAGTATATGTCCGCTAAACACAAGCATGAACGATTGCTTACATAGAGTACGGTCTCACATGCTCTCAACATAAAAAAACGCATGATAATTAAGAGAACTCATTACGATGATTAACTGGTTAGCCAATCTTGGTGATGTCACCCATGCTGTACAGTTGGCATTGACACCAGCTTTCCTTCTTACCGGCATGGCCGGTATTCTCAATGTAATGGCTAACCGGCTCGCGCGTATCATAGACCGAGCAAGAGTGTTAACCGATAAAATGACCTCAGGGAAGGAACTGTCTGAGCCTTGTCGAGAAGAAATAGCTGTATTGGGTTTACGCCGACGAGCAGCCAGTAATGCCATTACCATGTGTGTGTTGTCTGCTTTGTTAATCTGCTCCGTTGTCTCTGTGATGTTTTTAGAAGCCCTGCTTGATTTCAATTTACGTTGGATGATAGGCGCGTTATTTATGGGCTCGACGATGGCCTTGGTTATTGGTCTGGCTTTTTTTCTCCGAGAAGTGCATTTAGCCACACGCAATAGTTATAAGATGATTCCATCAATGCAAAATAAAAAGCATTGATAAAACTGGGGTAGTAACCAAGGTGGATATAGACAAGCAAAGTGTACTCCTTATGGTTTCAACTCCATTCTAATTAACATTGATTTATTGATAAGACTTGGCATCACTATGGAACAGGACGCAGTGGGATTAACGGACACGATCAGCATATTGTCGGCACAGATGAGTGAACTATGGGAGGCCACGATAAGGGTGATGCCTTCTTTTATTATTGGTCTACTGGTCTTTCTTATCTTCTTTTTACTGGCAAGGCCCTTTTCTGCTCTGCTGGTGCATCCCATTGCTTATATCAGTAGCAGTAATCTGGTTCAGAACGTGATCAGGCGCATTATCAGTCTATTTATTATCTTAGTCGGCTTGTATATCTTTCTGAATATTGTTGGTTTAACGCAGGCCGCACTCGCCATTGTCAGTGGTACTGGTTTGCTGGGTATTATCATTGGTTTTGCGTTCAGAGATATCGCCGAAAATTTCATTTCAAGTTTGCTGCTGAGTGTTCAACGACCCTTTTTAATTGGTGATGTCATCGAAGTGCAAGGGTTGAAAGGCGTTGTAAATAAGGTGACGGCCCGTGGCACAACCTTGGTTGATTTCGATGGCAATCATATTCAAATACCCAATGCGACCATCTATAAAAATGTGATTAAAAACTTCTCGGCGAATCCCTGGGTAAGAGGCAGTTTTATTATAGGCATTGCCTATGATGCCAGCATCCAGCAATCCAGGCAGACCATTTTGTCGGTATTAAATGAACAAAATGAAGTGCTAAAAGATCCTGAACCACAGGTGCTGATTGACTCATTAGGCTCATCCACGATTAATATCGTGATTAATTTTTGGGTCGATGGCCACCAATATGCCTTAAATAAGGTGGCTTCAGTGCTGATGCACAAAACCGTACGAAAATTGGAAGCGGCAGGTATCAATATGCCGGATGATGCTAGAGAGGTCATCTTTCCTCAAGGATTGCCTGTTGTGCAAACGGGGCAGCCACAAGCAGTGATGTCAGAGCCGTCTAGTACAAAATCTCCACATACTGACAATGCTGATGTGAGCACACAAGAACTGGCCAGTGATACACAAGATATTATTGAGCAGGCAAAAAATGCACGTGATCCTGAGGAAGGAAAAAATATTATCTAAACAGAGTTATCTCTGAACTCGTTATTGTTTTAGACTCAGGCAAACATTATTAACAGGAGCCCAGAATGGGGCAGGCAACATCACCAGATTCAACTTTCTGGCAGCGATTACATCATAAAATTGACCATCTTTATCATGGCTCAAGTACCGGTGCCCGACGATTTCGTTGGGGCTTATTAGCATTTGATGCCATTACCATCCTGTATTTCTTATTGGCCTCTTTTTATCATCATATTGATGATTTTCATGTGCTTGAAGAGGCGATTGGTGTTATCTACTTGCTGGAGTTATTGGCCAGGTTATATATCTGTAAATCAAAACTACGTTATCTCATTCACCCGGTTGGACTTGCCGATATTATTGTTATTATTTCCCTGCTGGCACCATCTTTGGCCGAGAATTTTAGTTTCTTACGAGTGATCCGTACGCTGCGATTACTACGCTCTTACCACATGCTGAAAAATCTTCGTAAACAGTCACGTTTTGTGCGAATGCATGAAGATGTGTTGTTCAGTATCGTCAATCTATTTGTGTTTATCTTTGTGATTACTGCCGTTGTTTTTGTGAGTCAGGTACACATAAACGACGATATTAATGATTATGTCGATGCACTTTATTTCACTATAGCCACACTCACGACGACAGGGTTTGGTGATATAACGCTGGTGGGACATGATGGACATATTCTGGCGGTTCTCATCATGATCTTTGGTATCTCATTATTTTTAAGGCTCATTCAAACTATTTTTCGTCCAGGCAAAGTACGTTATGAATGTCCATCATGCGGCTTAAACCGTCATGATCATGATGCGATTCACTGTAAACATTGCGGTGAAGTCATCCATATCACCACAGAAGGAGAGTACTAAACATCACGGTTGTCATATGATTTCAGATGGCTACGAAGCGAAGTATATCGATACTTGACGACGTGGATATTGGGCTCGGACATCGTTGTAGTCTTCTTGCCTGCTTGTAGATTCACTTCAATCTTGTCTTTCTCATTATGTTGCTGTCATGATTTAATAGGATTGCCCCAAGGATGTGGGCAATTGAAAATGATTAAGGAAAATAAAATGAACAAATTTCTTCTAGGAAGCATTATTCTTCTCATGTCTGGCTGCCTGACCTTATCAGGTGAATACCAAGCCTTCGTTTTTGATGCCGATGGCAAGCAGCTCAATCAAAACTTGATTCTTAGAGCGAGTGGTTCTGGAATTTATTCCCTACGAAATTCCGTCTGCAACGCTTATCCTGGGGCAACAATTACCATTATCGATGTAGAAACAGGGGAAGAGTTAGAAAGTGAAAGTCCCTATCAGTGTTAGGTATCTGATCACCTACGCCAAATGGGTCATGCCATAATGCAGGTGTTATTTGTACATGGTATGGGCCGCTCCCCCTTATCTGGCTGGCCAATGCTGCGCCGCTTCAGACAGCATGGAATACGAACACAATCATTCAGTTACTGTGTGTCGAGACAATCCTTTGCGTCAATTCAGTCTCGCCTGGAAAAATGTATCGAAGCTATAGCCAGTGACGGTGAATATATTCTGATCGGGCATTCATTAGGTGGTGTGTTACTTAGGGCTGCTCTGGCAAATATGGACGACTCAGTCAAAGCACCCAAACAGCTTTTTCTGCTCGGCTCGCCTGTTAAAAAATCCAGATTAGCCGTTTATTTTCGCCGATATTGGATGTTTCGTTTCTTAACACAAGACTGCGGTGAGCTATTAGCCTCGAGTGAACGGATGCTGGATATTCCTGCGAGTGAATGCCCAGCAACGGCTGTTGTCGGCGTAAAAGGCATCAATGGGAAAAACAGTCCGTTTAGAGATGAGTTAAATGATGGGGTGGTGTCTTTGTCTGAAGTCAGTACGGATTGGATTCAAGACCAGATTCAGTTGCCTGTAATCCATAGTTTCTTACCTTCCAGTAAGCGTGTATCCAGTGTTATCTTGTCTAGGATTGTTTGATTCTATGCTTTAGCAAGGCTCTGGAGTTTATCCAGAGCCTATGTTGTCATTTAACGATGGTATTCACCCGCACGTTCTGGCTGGTATAGGATTTCATCGACGTGCACGCGAATGGTTTGACCATCACGACCTGGCCAATCAATTTCATCACCCTCAACTAAGCCCAGCATGGCGCTGCCAGCAGGCGCCAGTATCGATATCGTCTTGCCATCTGTTGTCATATCTTTTGGATAGACCAGCGTCAGGCAAAAAGTTTGATCTGAGGAAGATACCGAAAATTTAACGGTGGAGTTCATCGTTACCACATTCGGTGGGATTGCCGTAGGTTCAACAATGTCGGCGCGATCCAGTTCTGCTTCCAGATAGGATGTTCGTTCAGCTTCAACAGGCGTTAACCCATCCAAAATATGTTCTAAACGGTGTAAGTCTAGCTCTGAAACAATAATATTCGGTTGTGATACATTCATTTAATAACCTCTCAACATTAAGATGTAGCTGTACTGCGACAACGTGTTATAAATAAAAAATGGAAAATAAAAAGGCGCGAACATCTCACTGTTCTGAACGTTATCATGCCATAAAGTCTGAGCACTTATAAGCCTTATTCTGGCTTTATCTGGAGTATGAAAATCAGCCTACAATACGCATTCTAACGTGCTGTTAATCAATGTTATTTCTGCCTGGTTCGGACAGAGGTGAAAAGCACTAATCCCTATTTATAGGTATGAAAAATGATTTTCTGCTGAAGTGGCGGCAAAGTGCTTAGTCATTCGCTAAATCAGTAGCTAACTCACTGCGATTACGCCCGTTCATTTTTCCTTGATAAAGTGCAAGATCGGCTGCTTTAATAATGTCGTCGATATGTTGATGTGGTAACTGGGTGGAAGCAATACCGATGGTGACGGTGAGTGGCTGATCAAGCTCATCCAAATTAAGATCTGATACAACATGTCTTAGTTTTTCTGCGAGAGTGAAAGCGGCTTTATGTGATGTGTCAGGTAATAACAGGATAAATTCTTCACCGCCAAATCGAGCTAAAACATCTGTTTGACGAATATGGTGCTTTAAACAATCGGCGACGTATTTCAAACAAGTGTCACCGATATCATGGCCATAGCGGTCGTTGATGCTTTTAAAAAAATCAATATCAATGAGTAAGATACTGAGAACTGCATGCTGCCGTTTTGCCTCAGCAAGACTGGCTTTAAGCTTGATGTCGAAGCCGCGACGATTAAGGAGTGAGGTTAAAGGATCCTGCTGAGCCAGTTGTTCAAGTTCGTTTGTCAGTGCTCGGTATCTGTTTTGAAAGAAAAGACCAAAATAGGTACTGACAAGGACGCTCATTGCCAACCAAAAACCTCGAGAAATAGACTTACTCTGGTTGTAGGCTTCACCAGTCAAATCCACAAAGAATTTACCCAAAGCCGTACAAAGAATGATTGCTATCAGCAATCCCATTCCGATGATAATAGATTGTTTCTTGCTGCCGAATAATGTAGCCATGATGGGATAGAGTGGAAGTAAAAAAGCAAACTGACTGTTCACGCCACCAGAAATGGCAATCAGAGGAATAATGGAAATAACAGCAACAAAAAAAAGCGCCGCCATTTCATAGGCAGGAAAACGATGACTGCGTATGAATAAATACACTGAAAATATAAGCACCGTATTGATACTGCCCATCACTGTAAAGTAGCTGGGTAGTTCTACAAAAAGAGGCCTGAAAATTGTACCTGAGGCCACAGCAATCAATGATATTAATGTAAATTGTAAAATCAGTTTATGGTTGAGATGGGCGTGCGATTGACCTGACATGGAGTGTCCCTGACCATGGTTTGCAAATTAACAGTAAGTTAGCATACTTCATTCTAAACCGATCACGCTGCTGACGTATTCGTTAATGATGTTGATTAATTGACATCGCTAGAACATGAATAGCTAACAAGGAAGATACATTGAATAGTCAAAAACGACGTGCCGTTGCCACATTTTTTGCAGCAGGTACCATAGATAAACAGCAGATACCAATGGCACTAAGACGCTTAGGTTTAATGCCTGACAAACGCGTTTGGTTGCGGCTGTTTGACCAGATTTTACTGGCCTCTGGCATAGTGGCGATGGCTTTATCAATGATTTTCTTTATCGCTTATAACTGGTCTGATATGGGTCGGTTCAGCAAATTCTTGTTGCTGGAAGCTAGTATCATTTTATCTGTCATGCTCTATTGCTATTTTGTGGCCAGAAAACTGGTCAGCAGAATGGCTTTATTGCTAGCCAGTTTATTGGTGGGGGCATTAATGGCCTTTTATGGTCAAACCTATCAAACGGGGGCAGATAGTTGGCAGCTGTTTTTCTACTGGGCCTTTGCGATCACACCGTGGGTAGTTATTTCGAGATTCTCCAGTTTATGGCTACTCTGGTTGATGTTATTGAATCTTGCTTTAGTGTTGTATTTCGATACTTTTCATTCAATTTTTGGTTTGGTTTTTGACGCTCAAAATACTTTATTTTGGTGTTTGTTTGGCCTTAATAGTCTGGCATTGCTTATATGGGAGTGGTGCAGTAAGAAAATGGTGGCGCTGACTGAGCGTTGGCCACAACGGGTTATTGCCATCATAAATGGTTGGGCTATTACGGCATTAGCGATTTATGTCAGCCTGGATAAACCGGAAGAACAGCTGCTGCCCTTGCTTATCTGGGTAGCTTGGTTAATCATTTTTATGGTCGCTTATCGTCAATTGCGGCTTGATATTTTTATGTTGGCTGGTGGTTGCTTATCAGCCATTTTGGTCATTATGACACTGCTAGGCCAACATATTATTGAGTCAGGCGACGAGGGTGCACTATTACTGTTGTCAGTATTGATCATGGCCATGGGGGCCGGTGCAGCCTACTGGTTGAAACAGGTGCACAGGGAGAGTGAGTCATGAGCACTGAGGACAAAGTATGGATGACATTAAGCCAATCTGGTCTCGTTTCGGGGCCTAGACCTGAAGGCCTGAGCATATCTATGCCTTGGTATATCAAAACATTACTGGCCGTATCAGCTTGGTTAGCGGCAGTATTTTTATTTGCTTTTCTGGCCATGCTGTTTAATGGACTATTAGATTCAGTATTGGCAGCTACACTGTTTGGTAGTTTTTTTATATTAATCGCATATCACGTGCTTAAGAGTGAGCCGTCGGACTTCGTCGAGCATTTGGGGCTAGCGTTCAGTATTGCTGGGCAGATTTTGTTAATTATTGCTATGTTGCAGTGGGGAAGTGATGCCGATCATCTCAAGTGGCTTATTGCGCTTGGTTTAAATGTATTTCTTATTTTTCTTATCCCCAATTTTGTGCATAGAGTGCTTTCTTCATTTCTTGCCTGTATTTGTCTAGCGGGTAGTTTGGCTCAATACGGTCTCTTTAGTATGTGTTTGCCACTGATCCTGTTTATTTGTGCCTGGTGCTGGATTCATGAGTTTAAAAATGCAAAGTGGTATCGATATGTGACGGCTTTAGGTTATGGCTCTCTGTTTTCCTTACTGCTCATCGAAACAAACACATTTTTTCAGTCCGGTTTATTTTATTGGGGGCATCAGGTAGCAGTTAAGCAGCTTGGCCATTTTTACTATTTGAATTCAATGTTGACTGGCGCAGTTGTTATATATTCTTCTTTAATGATTATTAATAAATATCAATCATTAATGATGAAAAGCTCTTGGTATATATTAGCTTTTGTGTTGGTGCTTTCAGGCATTACGTGGTCAATCAATGGTATGCACACAAGCATGGTTGTTTTTGCTCTGGGGCTGGCGACAACACATCGTATATTGATTGGACTTGGCAGCCTATACCTTTTATTCAGTATTAGCCATTATTACTATTCACTTGATACAACATTGTTAGTGAAAGCGTTAAGTCTAGCCATCTTAGGGGGAGTATTGCTCGGCATACGTTGGTGTTTGCCCAAACTGTTTGGAGAATCAACATGAAACTGCATAAAGCGATGGCTGTCACGACCTTGTTGTTGATTTTACTCACGGTTAATGCATTGGTGTATCAGCAGGAAAAGCTATTGTCTGATGGTGAAAAGATATTGTTGAAGTTGAGAGTGGTGGACCCTCGCTCGTTGATGCAGGGTGACTACATGGCCCTGGATTACGAACTGACAGCACAGATTCGTATGCACTTGGCAGAACAGCGTCATGATGTGGAAAGGCCATTGCGCCCTCAAGATGCGTTTGTGGTCGTCAAAGTCGATAAAGACAACGTGGCAGAGTTTATCCGAATCGATAATGATCAGCCATTAGCCGGCAACGAACGCCGTCTCTTTTTTCGGGTACGTAACAACAGCATCAAATTTGGTACGAATGCTTTCTTTTTTGAGGAGGGCACGGCGTCAAACTATCAGGATGCACAGTTTGCTGAGTTTCGAGTCAATCAGGAAGGGGACTTATTACTGGTCAGTGTACAGTAATAAAATCACCCAACCCTTTATTAAACACGTCCTGATTTAAATTTTGTATGTAAGGATCTCAATAAATTCTCTGTGTCCTCCCAGCTCAGACATGGATCAGTAACAGATTGGCCAAATATGGGGGGATGACCATCTTCCTGCTTACCGTCCTCAAGGTAACTCTCCAGCATTAGCCCCAACACATTGACATTGCCTGCTATTCGTTGGTCAATGACATCGTGTGAAATAGTCGTTTGTTTGCGATGTTGCCTGAGCGAGTTGTCATGGTTACAGTCAACTAAAACCTTGGGGCGACACTGATTGAATAAGAGCAAAGATATGGCTTGTTCTATCGACTCTATATCGTAGTTTGTCAGTCCATTCCCCCCGCGCAGAACGAGATGTGTGTCTAAGTTTCCAGCTGTATTTTTCATACCAATTTGACCATCTTCATTGACTGTCAGCGTGTGGTGCTGACTTGAAGAAGCTCGCATAGCATTGATGGCATTGTGAATACGACCATCGGTACCATTTTTAATGCCGACGGGGCAGGGTAAGTCACTGACGAGTTCGCGATGAGGCTGTGATTCTGAAGTACGTGCTCCAATGGCTACCCAACTCACAAGATCACTAATGTAGTTCATAACAAATGGATGAAGTGCTTCAGTAGCAATCGGCAAGCCAAGTTCAGTTAATTGCAGCAAAATACGTCTTGAGCTGTGTAAACCCAATGCCATATTACCTTGACCATTACGTAATGGATCATAGGCTAGCCCTTTCCAGCCAAGCGTTGTTCGGGGTTTTTCAACATACGCACGCATCACTATGAATAACTCGTCTTTAAGTTCAGCCGAGAGTTGTGCCAGTCGTCGACCATATTCCAGAGCGGCTTCTTCAGAGTCTATTGAGCAAGGACCCACAATGATCATCAGTCGATCGTCTGCATCGTTAAGTAGCCGCCGGATGGATTGACGTTGTTCTGCTATCTGATGTTCCAGATTGTGTTTGATAGGAAGGGCCGCTTTGAGCTCAGCAGGTGTGGGTAGTCTGAGGCTCTCCGAATCGCATTCATGTTGTAACGTATCGATAGAAGCGGTCATGATAATGGTCCTTTTAAGCAGTCAGGACGAGACTGAGTCAAATGGTGCATCTGTTATTTCTCTACGCATTAAAAAACCCCGTTGGCTGACTGACCATCCGGGGTTTTTTTAATGGTAGTCAGCATGATGCCGGACTACCTTAACGATTTTAAGTGTTAGAGGTGAGCCGGCTTTTGGCTATAAAAATAGCCATATGCAAACCACCAATACATCACAACACTCTCTGACAGCGTCAAGGAGAGTAGAACGGATTTTGCTGTTGTTGTTAATGTATTCATAACGCTATGTTAATTCATCTGGTGAAATTTGGAAACCAACTGATTTCTTCGAAACAGTCATTATTGACACCATGGGCAGGCAAGAGGTTCACCGATAAAAATGCCTTCACCTGGCTGTTGAACTGATTTCCAATAGGCTTCAATAAGTGTGTCACCATCCATATAACTGGGAATTAGGATATAGGGATTAGGAAATTTTTGTGGGTAATTGCAGGGTTCAACTACCGTGCCATAACTCCCTGTTGCTCCAGCCTCAAGCCAACGATACGCTTTCATTTGCCCTTGTTTGTGGATGCCTGCACCACCGACAGAAGTTAAATGATCGGCAATCGCACCAGGTAAAAAGAGATTACTACTGATATCGGGTACCTGAACATAGCCCGTCATATAAAACATGACATCGCGTTTATTTCTTATGCTGGTGCCTTTTGTTCGTTTGCGGTCATCAACATAATGAATTTCTATGCCGTTTCTTTCTGGCCAGATATCGGCAATTTTTTTAAACATCCGCCAACGCGTGCTACGTTGATTATCCTGTGTACGGACAAGATAAGCATGACCTGAAGGCGCACTTTTATCAGCTCTGATGCCTCGTTCAATCAGTTTTTTGGCATCGATAAGATGACGTCCGCTCAACATCATACTCAAAGGTCTATCAGTGTTTTGCCAGAGATGTTCTGATTTAGCATTATAAAAAGGGCTGTCTGCGGTAGGGTGACAACCCGATGGCCGCTGCTTGTTATGACTACAATAGCTTTCATCAAAGCCCAGACTCAATGCACTGGTTAGTGACATACAGCCGACGCGATAGGGGGCATGCCATGTCAGTAACAAAACCTTAATGTTCTCTGTCAAATGCGGTTTGATTTGAGACTCAATCACTGCAAATTGTTCGGGCGAAAGCGTCGATGAAGCTTCCTCGATAGATAGTCCGAGCATTTGTTCGGCTGGCACACTGCGTTTTTCAGTATAGAAGTCAGCAATCTTTTCAGATAAGGCATCGCCTTGTTTGTAGAGAATGAGGACATTTTTTCCTGATAGTGATGTGGCGGCATTAGCTAGAGATGCGGCGGTGAGCATCAAGCACAAGCCAGCAATTGTCAGTAAGTGTGATAGAGACAGCAACATATTCACCTGTAAAAGTTCATAGTTAGTCTATGTCAGTGTTTTAGGGCAATCAATCAAAACTGTTGAGAGTGAGCATCATCGCTTTAGTCATGTTATTCATAAACGACTTATGCTTGCTTAATGAACATAACCGCTGCCATGTAAATGTTTATCTTTGGTATATAAATGCTTGTGTGCATTCAATACCGTGTTTAGTATGAGAGAATAACCCGAAAAGCGGGAAAAGGTATTTCCAAGGATATGAAAACCAATCATAAAGATGCAGAAAAGTGGAAAGAAAAGTTCACGGAGTTAAGTCAGACTTTAGATAAGCAAAAAGCCTACGAACTCTTACTTGAGCGCGGTCTTTCCAGATTAGCACTGGTCTCACATGGTTTGGATATGGCGTTGGATGACCAGCTTGATAAGCTTAGAAAACATCTTCGCACCTCAGTCAGAGATAAGACGCTTGTTGAAAGCATCCTTGAAGAAATCGAAACAGCTATCAGTCGCATGGATGAGGATAAACTCTCCCAGTCGACATTAACGACCTTACTGATTAGTCTGATAGATAAGATTGACTGGCCAGAAAATAAGAAAAAGCATGTGCTGAAATTACGAAAGCGTGCTGTAAAAAAAGCTGACGATGCCTTACCTCAAATGCTTGATGAACTCACTGTACTCATTGATGAGTGCATGTCCTCAACACCAAAAGAGGATGAAGAACGAGGTCTGTTTTCCAGATTTTTCCAGAATAAACAAAGTCAGCATAATCTTAATAAAACAAACATTACAGCGCGCGTTTCGCACGCCAATCTATCTACTACATCCGATGAGAAAGCAGATACTACACCGTCAGAAGCGATAGAGGATAAGGTTATCACGCCTCAAGCGCTTCTGATCGAGCTACTGGAGCGTTTATCTTTACCAACAGAGTTTAGCTCAAAAGCCTCAGAGCTCAGATTGAAAATTCATGATGGTCTCAAAGCAGAGGATGTCCCCAAAACGATTTCATCCATAGCTGACATAGTCAGTCAGTTAAGTTCATCGGTGATGGCAGAGAAGAAAGAATATGAAAGCTTTCTTAGAGATTTAACAAAAAAAATTACCTCACTGGATAAATACCTATACGAAGTTGTACAAGAAGATCTCTCTGCCTATGAAGAGCGACACAAGTTAGCTGGTGATGTTGAACAGACAATGGTCGGGCTGAGAACAGATGTTGAGAGTGCGTCAGACTTCGATGATATCAAACACCTACTCAGCCAACGACTAGATCACCTCAATGAACAAATCACGCATTATCAACACGCTGACAATACCCGTTTTGCCAACTCGCAAAAACAAATCGAAGCACTGACGCAACGATTACATGAAATGGAATCTGAGGCGAATGAACTGCGATTGGCCACCAGTAAGGCTCGGGCATTGGCGATGAAGGATCCGCTGACAGGTATCTGGAACCGACAGGCGCTGACTGAGGTTTTACAGACAGAATACAGCCGCTGGACGCGTTACCAAAAGTCACTAACCATGGTCATTTGGGACGTCGATTATTTTAAATCTGTTAATGATAAGTTTGGTCATAGTGCGGGTGATGTAGTGTTAAAGACCATCGCTCGTATCTTTAAGGATTCCACAAGACAAGCGGATTTTATAGCACGTTATGGCGGAGAAGAGTTTGTTGGTCTATTTCCTGAAATTGATTTAGAACAGGCTCTGGACATGGCGAATAAAATCCGTCAGACCATTGAAAAAACACAGTTCCAGCATAATGGTATCTCTGTACCGATTACTGCGTCAGCAGGGTTAGCCTGTTTTGAAAAAGGTGACACAATCGAGGATGTATTCAAGCGAGCAGATAAAGCGTTATACGAAGCCAAAGGACAGGGAAGGAACAATTGTCAGGTAGAGCGCAGGTCAGTTTAGGAACTATTCTGGGTGTTATCACTGTCAACTTATACACTTGATGAAATAAATGTCGATTTGTTTTTGACAAGCGATTGATTTGTTTATCAAGTTTTTTAATTCATATAAGGAGACAGTATGAGTATTGTGAAAACGGGTTCAGCCATTTATAAAAGTTTAGGCAAAAAAGGTGAAGCCAGCGTTAGTACAGAAACGCCAGCACTGAATGAGCACCCTTATGGTTTCACCAGTCGCTTCGAAGGTGGCAAAGGGACTAACCCGGAAGAACTCCTTGCTGCAGCCCATGCCGCCTGTTTTACCATGGCTCTCTCATTTGCCCTTGAAGGCGAAGGTTACAAAGAAGGCGATTTGCATACGGATGTTTCCATTTATCTCGACGAAGACGGTGAAGGTTTTAAGATAAGCCGCTCAAAGCTTTCCTTAACAGCGAATGTGAAAGCGATTGATGAAAAAGAGTTTGACCGTATTGCCCATGAAACGAAACTGGGCTGTCCCGTCAGTAAACTATTCAATGCAGACATAGTGCTTGAATACACATTAAACGCCGCATAGTCAGCTGACAAATACCATTTAAAGGCTCCATTTAATCCATAATCAACGGTTAATGGGGCCTTTTTTATGCATGAACTGTTATGTGTTGTGACATAACTGCAGCTTCACATAATATGTGTTTAAGCTAGGTATTATCTAATGGTTTAACGCGCGTTATTGCACACTCAAGTGGCTGCAAGGTAGAACTTAATATCGGTAAGTTTAAGTGTCAGGTTTCAGGCTGGTTCTGAACAGAGAGACTTAATTGAATACCACTATTTAATGTGTCAGGAATTGTTAATAATGAGTGAGTTTATGGAATCGAACCTAATCCCCAAATATAAGAATGATAAGAAAACACTGACTAAATTAGTTAACACAATATTCAGTCAGCTGATCGTTGGCTGTTCAATAGTCATTGGTCTCGCTGTTAGCCCAGCGGTTTTTGCCATGACGGATCCGGTATCTCCTCCTTCAGGAGAAAAATTCACCTATGCTTGGCTAAAAGGCTATGCAAGGGCCTTGTCAGAAAAAGCCTATGTTAGTCATAAAGGTGAGTTACCTGAGAGCATTAAAGGTATGAGCTGGGATGATTATCAGCAGTTACAGTTCAACAAAGATAAAGCTTTATGGCGTGATGATGACAGTGAGTTTCGTGCTGAGCTATTTCACTTAGGATTGTATTTTGATACTCCGGTGCATATTTCAGAGCTCAAAGATGGTAAAACGACACCTATCGAATACACATCAACGATGTTTGACTACGGTAAGACAAGCATTGATGGTAAAGCCTTGCCTGAGGATCTTGGTTATGCAGGGTTCAGAATGCAATTTCATACCGATTGGAAACGTGACGTCATTGCTTTTCTGGGGGCCAGCTATTTTCGTGCAGTAGGTAAAGAAATGCAGTACGGATTATCTGCAAGGGGCTTAGCGGTTGATACAGCTTTGCCTAGAGCCGAAGAGTTTCCCATGTTTACCCATTTCTGGCTAGAAGAGCCTAAACCTGGCAGTGATATCACGACGGTATATGCCTTACTAGACTCTGAGAGTATTACAGGGGCTTATCGCTTCGATATTCAGCCGGGTGACCGATTGAAAGTGAAAGTCGATTCGGCGCTATATCCACGTAAAGCTATTGAACGTCTCGGCATTGCACCACTGACCAGTATGTATATGGTGGGTGAAAACGACAAACGTACTGCTTGGGATTGGCGGCCTGAAATTCATGATTCTGACGGTTTGTCAGTACATATGGGCAATGGCGAGTGGATCTGGCGACCACTGACCAACCCACGACATCTTAGATTTAATGCCTATGCTGATAACAATCCAAAAGGGTTCGGTCTGATGCAACGTGATCGTAATTTTGATCATTATCAGGATGATGGCGTATTTTATGACCGTCGTCCCAGCCTGTGGATTGAGCCTGAAGGCAACTGGGGTAAAGGATCGATTCAACTGGTTGAAATTCCAACCATGGATGAAACCTTTGATAATATTGTTGCCTTCTGGAATCCAGAACAACCTGTGAAAGCCGGTGAGGAATTACTTTACAGCTATAAAATGTATTGGGGAGGTGTGCCACCTGTTGAACCAGAACGTGCCAAAGTGGTGGACACATTTACAGGCATTGGCGGTGTAATTGGTCAACGTCGTGAATATTATAGTAAACGTTTTGTGATTGACTTTGCTGGTGGCAGTTTATCTATGCTGGGCGATGATATAAATGTTAAGCCCGTCATTACCACTTCTGGCGGTAAGGTCGAACTCACATCAGCTCGACCACAACATGCGATTGATGGTTATCGTGCTATGTTTGATGTGGTTCCACCTGATAATACAACCGACCCTATCAATCTTCGTGTGTATTTAGAAGCTAATGGTCAACCATTGACGGAAACCTGGATTTATCAGTGGACACCACCGCCACAAGATGAACGCGACTTGCGTAATCCATAAATAAAATTAAACGCATAGAAATAAGGCGGCCAATGGCCGCCTTATTTATTGGATTAGTTATTTTCACCTGCTCGAAGCAAGGGCATCAGTTCAGCCAGATCACGTTCTGGTAAATCAATGAAAACGTCTACGTCGTCGGGTTCATTTTCCAGCATACTCAGTAAGCTATTCAGACCATGACTGACGGCATCTGTTCTGACTTTTTGTGTGGTGAAGTTATTAATGAAACCACCGATAGCCTGCTTGGGGTTAGCAAGCGCATAAGTATTGTTTTCGTTATAGGTATTTTGTAATAACCAGCGACTGGTTTTACGAACTGCATCGCGATATTGGTCACAGTTGCCGAGGTTCTGCTGCTCACAAAACGGTACCATTTCCCCCATAACTTCATTGATCCAGCCATTACCACTGGTGGTCATCGCATCAAGATAACGACCATGGTTATAAGCATCGTCTGCCTGGTTGATCTGGCGTTCCAATAACACATCACCAATTTGTAGAATGGTTTTTTTATAGACCGGTGTGGGGTCTACTTTGGCCAGATCGATTAATGCCATCATGATCCAGCTTGATGAAACTGAGTTAGCGGGACGGTAGTCATCACCTACCAGTGCACCATGTAATCCGACTTCACGTATTAAATGACCGGCTACGAGTTTGGCCGCATCGAGGTATTTTGTTTTGTTTGTAATGGCATAGAGCCGTGAGAGCGCTGAGACCACTTGGCCTGAATAGAGAATGGATTGTTTATCGGAGTAGGTCCACTCGTTATTTGTGCACTCTGCCACAGGGGTCACTTTGCCATCTTCCTGAATCATTTTTAATAGCCAATCACCAGCAGATTGAGCGGCTTTAAAGTATTTTTCTTCCTCCGGTGTCATTTGATGTAACTGTAATAATGTAAAGAGCGTTTTTGATGTGGTGCCGACCACTACACGACAGGTTTCTTCGTTTGTTTGCGGATCGACACCATAATCAAAGCCGCCGGCATTGGGACCAGAAGTTAACTGTCTATCGAGTAAAAATTGTGCCATTCCATCAAAATATGACTGTAACTCAATGTCTTTTTGAAATTGATTTAAACGAATGAGCGTATTGAGTGTCGTGGCTGAGTATGTGGTCCGCAGCAATTTCTCAGAAGTATCTTGATCGGCATCATAAAATTTGTAAACGCCTGAGTAGTCTCTATTAATAGCACGTAGCAAATACGCTTTACTCTGGTTTATTTGGGTCTTAACGCGTTCTCTGTCGACATGGCGGACAATGACGCGATCCCCCTGAATTTCATAGGCCTGACCCTGATTATTGACCATGGCGTAGACGTGGTTAGGGTGATAGTCAAAACTGATTTTGAAGTAATAATCATCTAGATCTGTTTTTGATGTAATCAGTGTGTCACCCAGCGAAGACTTCGTGGCTTGTTGCAGTACATCCGTCAGCGATGGACCTTCAGCGCTGACAGCGCCAATCTGCTCGCCATTGTGGTAACTGCTGATGTGAATTTGCCAGTGCGTTTGTTGATAATGATTACGCCACGCGTTTTCTATGTCGACCAGCGCTGTTTTTGTTGAGTTATCTTCCTTGTCTAAAACCACACTTCTCACATAGTTAACGATTTCCGTTCGAAAAGTCTGATGATCAATGTGTAGTGCTTCATTCTCTAATTTTGTTTTAGCTTGGTCGGCGTGCACCAGTGGAGTACACAAAATAGTGAGCACCACACTCATAACAAATCTCATCATACCTATCTCCTTTTAAAGCCATAAATTGATCATCGTTGCGTACTTGGATGGGTAAAATCTGAAAATTATCCGTGAATAAAAAGAAATAATGGAAATCTTCAATTCAGAAAGAAAAGGGGATGGTGTAAGCTAGGCTTTTATGAACGTCTACAGCGGATCACCGATATTCGCTGTGATTCAATTACTATCTAGAGGTTATTCATGTTGCAAGGCAGCTGCCTGTGTCAGTCTGTACAGTATGAGATTGAAGCAGAACTTGGGCCCACAATGATATGTCATTGTGAAAATTGTCGAAAAGCCAGTGGCTCAGCTTACGCTATCAATGCAGCAGTGGAGACTGAACATTTTAAACTCAAGAAAGGTCAGGCTGCTCTAGCTGAATATGAATCTTCATCTGGTGTTTTTCGAGTTTTTTGTCAGCATTGTGGATCACAACTTTACAGCAAACGAGCCAGCATGTCCGAGCTCATACGCCTACGTTTGGGCACACTAGATACGGCGGTAGATATCCAAGTACAAGCACACATCTTTGTGAGTTCAAAAGCGCCATGGCATCAGATTTGTGATGACTTGCCTCAGTTTCCACAACGTCCGTAGTTTTTTTGATGATACTCAATAGCTCGATCATTATTATCGCTTTGGCGGTGGCGTTATATCTCGCTTTTTCTAAACGACTGAGAAGTTCTTCCTCTTGGAAAGCAACTGTCACACCGCTGGCATCGATTATGGGCAGTGGTTTTCTGATTAGCGCACCATTGCTGGCGAATACTGTCGGTAATTTTGCTGTGTTCTGCATGGCTTTACTGTTGTTATTAGCGTATGCCGTGGGTCATGCTATTCGCTTTAATATTCGTCATTTTGAGCCTATAGAACACGAAAAGGGTACTGTTCAAAATATTGCTTTCATCTCACGAATTGTGTTGGCTGCCGCTTATTTCATTTCTGTCACCTATTATTTGCAATTACTCGCTGCCTTTGTTCTGAAAGCAATGGGTGTTGATGATGAAATGTACGCTAATGTCATCACAAGCAGTTTGCTCATCCTTATTGGTGGTATCGGTATTTGGCGTGGACTGGGGGAATTGGAGAAAGTCGAAACCTATGCTGTCAGTTTGAACCTGGGCATGATTGCGGGATTGTTGTTTGCCTTATTGGTATACAACATTCATTTATTAAGCGGGGGAGAGTGGCAGCTACCCGATATTTCATCTGCAATTAATTTGGATGACTTTCGTGTCTTGCTGGGTTTATTAATTGTTGTGCAAGGCTTTGAAACCTCGCGTTATTTGCAGGCTGAGCATTCGGCTGATGAGCGTATTCAAACAATGCGAGTGGCGCAATTAGCTTCAGCCGTTATCTATTTACTATTTATTGGCCTATCCACTGTCTTATTCCACTCCGGATTAGATGCCGATGTCACTGCGATTACCAATATTATGTTGCCGGTAGCGGTAGTCTTACCGATGCTGATATCGATTGCTGCTGTGGGGAGTCAGTTCAGTGCGGCTGTTGCTGACACCTCTGGTGCCGGTGGTTTGGTTCAGGATATTTTGCAACATAAACTACCCGTGCGGTATGTCTATATAGCTATTACCCTTGTGACTGTTTTGCTGACATGGGCTACAAATGTGAATGAGATTATCGCTTATGCCTCGCGTGCGTTTGCTCTGTTTTATTTCATCCAAAGCCTGGTGGCAGCGATACTGGCTTATCAAAAGAAAGTCATGTGGCATAGTGTGTTTTTTACATTGATCGCGCTGATTTGTTTTAGTGTTTTCATGTTTGGTATACCTTCTGGTGGCTAGCCGTATCAGTCGTGTTGGCATAAAAAAATGAGTGATGGGAAGGAGAGGCGGATGGAAGATATCTGGCTACAAGCTGTAAAACGTATACATGCCATTGCCGAGACAGGCCGTGAGTTTAGTCATAACGAATATGACCTGGAACGTTATCGGGATATTTCAGGCTTAGCTCAGCAATTGCTTGCTTCATTAGCCAATACCCCCCTTGCTGCCATTGAAAATTTATTCCGCCCTGATGTGGATGATGGCGGTTACATTACGCCCAAAATTGATGTGCGAGGTGTGGTTTTCAAAGAGAAACAAGTCTTACTCGTGAAAGAGAAAATGGATGGTTTGTGGAGTTTACCTGGTGGTTATGCCGACTTGGGATTATCAGCGGCAGAAAATACTGAAAAAGAAGTGTATGAAGAAGCGGGTATTTTGGTCAAAGCCTCACATTTATATGCAGTAAGACATAAAGCAAAAGGTGACTATAAGCCAGATATTCGGGATTTCTATAAGCTCTTTTTCTTGTGTGAGGCTATGCCAGAACAGGAGATCAAAGCAGGAATGGAAACGGATGATGTCGGCTATTTTGCTATCGATGATCTCCCACCCTTATCTCAAGGCAGGGTGATTGTCTCAGATATCGAACATGCCTGGGAGTTTCTATGTGACCCTTCAAGACCGACTTTGTTTGATTAATTAAACACCAATTTTTACCCATGGAGATAAAATGAAATTTATACAAATATGCACATTGGCCTTATTGTTAGCCAGCACACAGATAACGCTTGCTGATACCGAGTCAGAAAAAGAAGCGGCGAAACTAATGGATGCCGTTGGTATGCAGTCGGCACTTGAGCAGTCAATGCAGCAAATGTTAGATGTGCAAATCAATAATAACCCTTCCTTGTCGCCATTTCGCTCTGTCATGAAGGAATTTTTCAGTAAATATATGAGTTATGAAAGCTTAAAACCGGACATTATTCGTATCTATGCCGATGCTTTTACTGCACAGGAATTAACAGATATTCGTGAGTTTTATGGCAGTAAAACCGGACAAAAAGCGATTAAATTGATGCCTCAACTTATGCGTCAGGGCGGAGAAATTGGTGCTAAGCGCGTTCAGGCGCATATTGGTGAACTTGAATCGATGATTAAAGCGGAAGCTGAGCGCCTCAAAAAAGAAGCGAAGTAGCTCCTGTTAGTGAGCCGGTTTGATATGAGTTAGTGGGTTTGATGTTAATGCACTGACCTTACATTTTTTTCAGTTTTAACCCAGCCTTAACTGGGTTTTAGCAATACTCTTGCGTAAAGATGAGGTTGACTGTGTTTCAGTAATACAGGAAATCTCATCAGCACTAAGCCGACACCTAAGGAGTCATTGCTGATGAATAAACCAATGAAAGTCATGCTGCAGCCGAACATAAATGATCAAGCGACTATTTATAGTCTTTCACCACTGTCTTTTCACATTGATAATCAGGATGAGTTATTACAGATGGCAGCGTCTCTGCAAAAGAGAGGGGATTTCAATACCGAATCTGCTACCTCCTTGGCCTCAGCATTAACGCTCTTGAATGATGCTGTCACAGAAAGGAAACACGAAGCTATCTTCTCTGATTTCCGACCATTTCTCACCCACTTTATCGATTTGCTCAAACACGCTTCTGAACCTGATGTCCGTAGCCACTACGGTTAGGCTGAGACATACCATCTGAAAGCTGGAAAACTTAACAGCTTATTCAGTAAATAATTCAATTAACGGATGCTAGCTTCTAAGCCAGAAGCTGGGTAGGTAAATCACGGCACGACGGAGTCAAAGTCGTGCCGTGTCATATCTAAGTTGATTTCTGCGCTTCTATACTACGTTTAATCAGTGGCGCAATTGTTGAGCCTTGTACAACGATAGAGAAAATCACGACCACATACGTCATCATTAACAACAAAGTGTGATAATCAACGCCATTGATATATAGCACGTCTTTGGGTGTCGATGCGGCCATGGCCAGAGCAAGACCACCACGCAAACCACCCCAAGTCAGAATCTTGATGGCATGTGCGTCATAGCTGCGGAACCGTTTGAAGCCGATGTATGGCAAGGCAACGCTGGCAAAACGGGCAAGTAGTACCAGTGGAATCATGACCAGTCCTAATCCAATCTCTGTCCAGCTGACTGGTAAAATCACCAGCATCAGACCGATTAACAGGAATAAAAGGGCATTCAGGAAAGCATCAACGGTATGCCAGAAATGAGATAGGGTGAACTGGCTGTGCTCAGAGAATCCAATTGTTCGTGTGATATTACCAATCACAATACCACTGACAACCATGGCCAAAGGACCGGATACATCAATCACATTCGCCAGAGCATAACCAGCGCTGGGAATACAGAGAGTAATGAGTAATTCGATACTGGAATCATTACTTCTACAGATACACCAGTGAGCTAAAAAAGCCAGTACGGCACCGAACACAATACCGCCTACAGCATCCACTAAAAATAGTTCTGCAACGCCAGAAAAAGTCGGCTCAGCACCAGAGAAAGCTAAGGCAAAAATAGTCGTGAAAACAACTAGGCCCACTCCGTCATTAAACAGGGATTCGCCTTCCACCTGCACCGATATTTTTTCTGGTGCATGCATTTTTTTGATAATGGCCAGCACAGCAATGGGATCTGTTGGGCTAATTAAGGCACCGAATAACATGCAGTAAATCAATGGCAAGTCCCAGCCCAAGAGTCCTAACACCCAAAAGCTGGCGTAGCCAATCAACACCGTGGAGAGTAGCGTGGAAAATAACGCCATGATAGTGATTTCCCAGCGCTGCTGACGCAACAGGCGGAGATCAATTTCCAAGGCACCAGCAAAGAGCAGAAATCCTAACATCCCCTTTAACAATAATAGGTTAAAGTTCAATCCCTCGAAGGCATCACTGATAGACGTGGCAAGATCGTTGCCACCAAACTTAATCAAGGCGATTAAAAGCAGAGACATGGCAACAGAGCCTGTGGTGATAGCTATAGTGGTTTGCAACCTGAGCAGGTATTGATTAGCAAAAGCAATAAATACCGACACCGCCGATAAAAAGCAGAGGAAATACCAAGCGTTCATGGGTTGCTCCAAATTTTAAGATCTGTTTTCAGAGCAAACGACCCAACGCCACTGTGAGAACAGTACTTAAATAGTGATAAAACTGATGGTATGAAGAGCTGGCAATGACACAGATAGTCCTACTAACGATGTCAGCGCCATACTATGATAGAAGTGACGCCAATATTGGAATTTGCTAACAAACAAATTGAGACGTGGAACCATACTACTTCTGCTCTGAACTTCACCAGCCGTTCAGAAATCGCAGTAAGTTTAATCCTAATCAAGTGGCCTGTAAAAACTAATTTTTACGAAACATAAGGGCGTTAAAGAATAAGCCCTGATTTGGAATTGCTCATCAAGTTAAGCCGTTTTTATATGCGATAATACCGAATATCAAAATAGCCATAAGCTGCAACAACTAAAAAACAACCTGCTGGCACCAGATATGAGAGTGCCGTTGTAAAATTATCAACCAAACTGCCTTGCAGAAGAGGCATTATGGCTCCACCTAAAATAGCCATGACTAATCCTGCCGCGCCAAATTTTGTATCTTCCCCCAGCTTTTGCAGTGCCACACCATAAATGGTTGGAAACATCAGCGATAAACTAGCGGATAACATCACCACAGCCCATATTCCTGTTATGTCAGGCACACTAGCCGCATAGACGCACAAAATCGATCCTGTTAATGCCAGAATCAGCATTAACTTTGACGGGTTAAAGCGTGACATAATGCCTGTCATGGTGAACCTGGCTATCAAAAAAACAAGCAAACTGTATTGTAAATAGCGACTTGCTTGAGTTTCAGTTCCACCAATGGCTTCCTGTACATACTGAATGGTATAGGTCCAGATACAGACTTGTGCAGCCACATTAAAAAACTGGGCAATAACGCCATAGCGGTAATGTTTATTAGCATATAAGCGCCCGAAACAGCCCTGTATATTGCTGCGTGTTTCCTGCGGGTTAACGCTGTTCGCTGTCGGCATTTTTATCATCAAGATAAGTAGCCAGATAATGAATAAAATGCACGCCATGGCGACATAAGGAAACATGACCGCTGTTAGTTCTTCTGCTTGAACCTGCTGTAAGGTTTCCAGTGGCATCATGGCGCGTGCAGTCGCATCAGCGACATTAAGGTTGGGGAGGATCAGCGTCGCTGCAAGAAACACACCTATGTTGGTACCCACCGGGTTAAAAGCCTGAGCCAAATTCAGCCGTTGCGTGGCATTGTCTTCCGGGCCAAGCGACATCACAAATGGGTTGGCTGAAGTTTCCAATATTGACAGGCCGGCGGCTAGCATGAATAGGGCCATCAGAAAAAAGTGATAATCCATGACCTGGCTTGCTGGGTAAAAAGCAAAAGCCCCTAATGTGGCTAAACCTAAACCCGTCAGTACACCTGTCTTGTATGAGTAACGATGATTAATGAAAGCAGCTGGCAGGGCTAGGCAGAAATAGGCACCATAATAGGCAAACTGAACCAATGCTGCCTCCACCTGACTCATGACAAATACTTTGCTGAATACTTTCACCAGGGGATCCGTCATATTGGCGGCTACACCCCAGGCAGCAAAACAAATTATCTATAACAAAAAGATATGGCGTTTATCACGATAAACAAAGGGTTTGAGTTCAGTCATTGTCTCTCCGCAACGTTGCGTAACTCATTAATAAAGTTATAGTCGATACTCGCCTAGATAACTGTCATTTGTCCAGTATCAGCAACAAGGGTACGACACTTCCCTAATACTAAATAGCTGTTGTATTGTGTTGCCTGTCATTCATGATTTATCAAAAGGACTGTGCATGCGAGCATTATTTGCTATTAAAGGATTTTTATTATTCAGCCTGATTGCTTTTTTAAATGCCTTTGTTGATTTGGGGCATAAGATTCTGATTCAAAACACTATCTTTAAAACCTATGATGGTGATGTACAAATCATGCTGTCAGCATTGGTTAATGCATTAATTTTATTACCGTTCATATTGATGATGACGCCATCATCTTTTCTTGCGGATAAATATCCGAAAAATAAAGTCATGCAATACAGTGCCTTATCTGCAGTTGTTGCGACGGTTCTAATTACGATTTTTTATTATATGGCTTGGTTCTGGGCCGCTTTTCTGATGACGCTGGCCTTATCGATTCAAAGTGCCATTTATTCTCCCGCCAAATATGGTTATATCAGGGAATTGGTCGGTGTTAAAAACCTAGCCTCGGGTAATGGTGTTATTCAATCTGTGACCACCACCGCGATTTTGCTGGGGACGCTGGCTTTTAGTTTTGGTTTCGAGTCTTTACTCAGCAAACACTATTATTATCAAGCAGAAGATATCTTGCCATTGATTGCGCCTCTAGGTTGGGTCTTAGTGGCTCTTTCCCTAATCGAGTGGTTAGCAGCCTTAAAACTTGAGCCGAAGTCATCTGTACGCAAAGAGCAAGAGTTTGATACTAAAGCGTATCTGAGTGGTCGTTCAGCCGTGGGCATTATGAAGGATTTGACTAGCAACCAAGTAATCTTTCGGTCTGTTATTGGGCTTGCCGTGTTCTGGTCTCTTTGCCAGGTCATGCTGGCCACTTTTCCTGCTTTTGCTAAAGATATTGCTGGTATCGATAATACGGTCATTATTCAGGGTACGATGGCCTTTGCCGGTATCGGCATCGTTATTGGGGCTTTTTTAGCGGGTAAGATGTCGTCCAACTATATCGAAACCGGGCTTGTTCCTCTTGGCGCGATGGGCGTGGCATTAAGTGTAGCGTTTGTCAGTTTTGCCATTACACCTTTTTTACAAGCGGTTAATTTCTTTTTACTTGGCGTATTCGGTGGGCTTTATCTGGTTCCACTAAATGCATTGATTCAATATCACGCTAAGTCTGGGCAGATGGGCCGAATACTGGCGGGCAATAACTTTGTTCAAAACATTGCCATGCTGTCTTTCTTGTTGCTAACGATTCTTGCTGCTTATGCAGGCATGAATAGCCTCGGGATTTTTGCGATTTTACTAGCGGTGGCCATAATCGGTGCCATCTATACCATCACACAATTACCACAATCATTAGCGCGTCTGGTTGTTTCAGTGGTGTTTTCGCTTCGTTATCGGCTCACTGTATTAAATATGGAAAGAATTCCAGCGAGTGGTGGCGTATTAATGCTGGGCAACCATATCAGTTGGATTGACTGGGCAATTGTGCAAATGGCCAGTCCACGTCCGCTACGGTTTGTGATGGCAAAATCTATATATGAGCGTTGGTATCTGCGCTTTATCTTTGAGTTTTTTAACATTATTCCTGTAGGGACGGGCGCAAGTAAACAGGCCTTGGATGCGGTCAGAGAAAGTTTAAATAAAGGGGAAGTCGTCTGTTTATTTCCCGAAGGCGCCATTAGCCGTAACGGGCACTTAGGTGAGTTTCAACGTGGTTTTGAAGTGGCTGCTGCTGATGCTGATGCGGTGATAGTACCGTTCTATCTTCGTGGTTTATGGGGGAGTCGTTTCTCACGCTCCAGTGATCGTTTGAAAACCTTACGAAGTAAGCAGTCGTTTTCGGACTTAATTGTGGCCTTTGGCGAACCTCTCGCGATCAATTCAGATCGCTTTGCTGTGAAACAAGCCGTTTTACAACTGTCGGTAGATGCCTGGACAAACTATACCGAAAGTCTGGAAACGTTGCCTGAAGCCATCATTAAAGGTTTAAAGCGGCAGGGCAGTGAAATGGCTGCGGCGGATATTATTGGATCAGCCACCAGTGGTCACCGGATGTTAAGTGCCGCTATTTTATTTTCTAAGCAGCTACCTGCTGATTGCCATCAAAACATTGGCATTCTAATGCCAAGCTCCAGTGCCGGAGTGATAGCCAATATTGCGAGTTTATTGAGTGGCAAAACACTGGTGAACCTTAACTTCACTGCATCGGCTGAGGCACTAGCAGCAGCCAGCAAGAAGGCTGATATTAATACCATTATCACGTCTAGAAAATTTATTGAAAAACTGGCTAATAAAGGGTTTGATGCGAGTCTTTTGGATACGGCCAAACATGTACTATATATGGAAGATTTGCGTCAGAATATTAAAAAGCGCGACTTCATTAGTATGATGGTTTTTGTTCGGTTAATGCCGTTGGAAGTTATCAAAGCACGTTATATGAAGGCCGTCAAAGCAGAAGACCCGGCTGTCATTTTATTTTCATCCGGTAGTGAAGGTACACCAAAAGGGGTATTACTTTCCCATCGAAATGTTATGAGTAATATCAAGCAGGTAGCTGATGTTCTTAATACTGAACGTGATGATGTCGTGATGTCTGTTTTACCTTTATTTCACGCTTTCGGATTGACGGTCACGACATTTTTGCCGCTGGTAGAGTCGCTACCCGTGATATGTCATCCCGACCCAACAGATGTCAGGAATATTGCTAAAGGGATTGCGACATTCCGTGGCACCATACTTTGTGGTACATCGACATTTTTGCGCATGTATGTCCGTAACCGTAAAGTCGAACCATTGATGTTAGACTCTTTGCGGATTGTGGTTTCTGGCGCAGAAAAACTGAATCCGGAAGTACGTGATAGCTTCAAAATCAAATTCAATAAAACCATTTATGAAGGATACGGTGCAACGGAGACAACCCCGGTCGCTAGTGTCAATATTCCAGATAAACTGGCTCCCGATACTCTAACCACACAGATTGGCAGCAAACTAGGTACCGTTGGTATGCCATTACCGGGCACACGTTTCAGAATTGTTAATCCAGACACATTCGAAGACTTACCCGCTGGTGAAGATGGTTTAATCTTGATTGGTGGTAATCAAGTGATGATTGCTTACCTTGATGATCCGGAAAAAACGGAATCTGTCATTACTGAACAAGATGGCGTGCGTTGGTATCACACAGGAGATAAAGGTCATCTTGATGAGGATGGGTTTCTGGTCATTGTTGACCGCTATTCTCGTTTTGCCAAAGTCGGTGGTGAAATGATTAGTCTTGGTGCCATTGAGTCGGCTTTAAAACCCCACCTGAGTGAGGAGGTCGATATTCTGGCCACGACAGTCGCTGATGAGAAAAAAGGCGAAAAAGTGGTGCTGCTATACACGCAAGAACAGGCGGAGGCTGATATAAAACAAACTATCAGCGAGCAGTTATCACCGCTGATGCAGCCTAGTAAACTGCTATATATCGAAGACATTCCAAAACTGGGGACGGGCAAGACTGATTTGAATGCAGCAAAAAAACTTGCTGCACAAGCTATTCAATAACGGGTAGAGGGATGATGGATATACATCAGGTAACCAACTTTTTTCTGGAGTTGGATGCCTTAAAGCACATTCAACGTCGTAGCTATATTACGGGTGGTGAGCGTTTAGAAAATTCTGCTGAGCACTCCTGGCATCTTGCAATGGCTTGCTGGAATATAGCGGCGTATTTTCAGCTTGATGTCGACATGGCTAAATTGCTGCAATACGCATTGGTGCATGACTTAGGTGAAGTTGATGCCGGTGATACTTTTCTATATTCAAAAGAAAGAAAAACGTCCAATGAAGCTGAGAGGCTGTGTGTACAACGTTTTTCAGAACATAGTGGTAATCATATTCAAGACTTGCTTACATTATGGGATGAGCAGGAGTTTGGTCACAGTACTGAAGCAAAACTCATGAAAGCCGTCGACAGACTACTGCCATTTTTATTGAATATCGCCGCTGAAGGTAAAACCTGGAAGTCACACCAGATTAGGGCTTCACAAGTTAAAAATGCGCATGCCTTTATTGCTGATGATTTTCCAGAGCTACACCAATGGCTGAGTGAGAAGATTGATTATGCTACTCAACAGGGGTGGTTGTTAGCTGATGATGCGGCGGAAGTTGCCACTGAATAACCTCACAGGCATACTCATTTGTTCCAATAACAAGGAGAGAGAAATGACTTTAGCTTTAACCCCACTGATTTCATTAATTGCCGGTATTTTAATTCTGATGGTGCCGCGACTATTGAGTTACATTGTTGCGATTTATCTGATTATTATTGGTTTAGTTGGCTTATTTGGTACCAGTATTAATTTAACACCATGAGATAAAACACGTAATGATGAAGAAGCCTCGACATTTCATCGGGGCTTTTTTATGTTTATCCCTATGACAGTGTTATGACGATATTAGATTGCATCGCCTTATTTTTCCTGCTTTCTGCAATGGCGGCTTTGCCAAGTATCAGTGTGATGCTGGTTGTATCACGTACCTTATCAGGAGGCGTATCACAGGGTGTTATGGTTTGCTTGGGAATTGTAGCGGCAGACTTGCTGTATCTGTTACTAGCCATGTTTGGACTGACAATAGTGGCTATTTGGCTTGAGCAACACCGGTGGCTACTGCAAATAATGGCAATCATTATTTTAGTGCTATTCAGTTATCAGCTTTGGCACTCGCCTTATCGTTATGCTGCTATGGCAACTTCAGGAAAAAAAACTAGCTTGGCTAGCTTTATGGCTGGTTTTACTTTGACCTTAGTCGATTATAAGGCGATATTTTTTTATCTTGGCATCTTGCCTGTTTATCTCGGTAGCAGCGATATCACATTATCTTCATTGCTTATGTTGTTAAGTACTACTGCGATTGCCGTAGCTTGGGTAAAATTAGCTTATGTTTTGCTTGCCAATCATGTTCAAGGTGCTGTCGTTTTGCAAAAAAGTTATCGATTTATGTCAGTCATTTTGTGTCTAATTGCATTATGGCTAACTGTGGATATGGTTCTGAGTCAGTTTAATTAGTTAGCAACTCACATAGATATGAGTATCAAACAGAAGTGGAAGAGATAAATATGAGTGATGATTGCCAGACGCGTCTGGATGAAGTCATTTGCGATTGTAGTGGCACAACCCGAGCCAAAATAGAAAGCCTGTTTGAACAGGGAATAGTTGATATTGATACTATCTCTCGTAAAACCGGTGCCGTGTCTGGCTGTGGTTCTTGCGAATGGGATATTGAAGCATTGTTGGATGAATTAGTTCAGGGCTTAGATGGTTAAGTTTTTAGGTTTTCTATGTAAAGCATCGTTGCCCCAGCGACTGCGGCTGGAATCACTAAAAAGTTAACGATAGGAATCATGGTGGCAAGCAACGTAGCAAAACCAAATCCCAGCGCCAGACTTCGGTGTTGGCGAAGTTTCTCACGTTGTTCTTTAAAACCTAATAAATGATTCCCCATGGGGTAATCATGATAATCAAGTGCAAGCGTCCAGCTTGAGAAGAAAAACCATAAGACTGGCGCAATAAGGTTTAAACCGGGTATCCAGGACAACAGTAATAATGGCAGCATCCATCGTAATAAATAAGCGGTTTTACGCAGTTCATTCATCACCATTTTTGGTGTGTCTTTGAGCACCTGTGTCCATGGCATATCGGGTGGACTGGCTCCTGACATCTTGGTTTCAACCATTTCAGCGAGAATGCCATTAAAAGGGGCTGCAAGGATATTGGCGATTATGGAGAAGGTAAAAAACACAATTAATGCCAGTAGCACAACAAACAGCGGCCAGATGATCCAGGTCAGAGCACTTTCCAACCATGACGGTAACCAGTCGGGCATCAACGCCTCAAGCCAACCATCAAAATGAGATAAGCCAAACCAGATGGCACCACTGAACAGCAAGGTGTTAATGAGCATCGGCAAATAGGCAAATCGTCTGATGCCAGGCTGATTGATTAAGCTAAACCCCTGAATCAAGTATCGTGCGCCCTGGATCATTTTTCGCATAATGGCCTCATTCAGTGTTTAGATTTGATAACTAGCGTCATATAGAAAAAAGCGATACTGGCTGGAACCAGTATCGCTCATTATGCATTTATGGAAGTGTGACAGGTTCTGGTGCGACCCAGCCTTCTTTACGATATTCCGCGACTACTGTGGTGTAAACGCCGCCACGAACGTTAAATATGCCTGTGATGCGCATGAATCTCGGCTGACATGCCGCTACCAAATCATCCAGAATGGTATTGGTTACTTTTTCATGAAATGCGCCTTGATCGCGGTATGACCACATGTAAAGTTTAAAGGCCTTTAATTCAACGCATTTTTCATCTGGTACATAGTCCAGTTTGATGGTGGCAAAATCGGGTTGTCCGGTCTTGGGACACAGACAGGTAAATTCAGATGTTTCGATGTGAATGGTATAATCGCGCTCCGGTGTTGCATTATCGAAAGTTTCTAATTGTTTGCTTGGCTGTGTAGACATGGATGCTCTCTAAAGTAATAAAATAAAATGACTATTATCTCTTAAGTGAAAGATTATATTAAGTGTCTGAAATAATTATCCTCATTATCGTTATTATCATCGCGTTTGTTGGCGTCAGTTGGTACGCCAATTATAAGAGCCAGCAACGTGCCAGGGAATTTGAGCGTGAACTGGATCTTCACAACGATGAAGACGACGAATTCAAAGAACGCTTTGACGCACTTTTTGAACAAGAGTTGCATGAACAGACGCCACGCCCAAGTTCGTCATTTAGTGAAACAGAATCCAGCGAAGTCGACATGGACTTGTTTGATGAGCCACTCTCCAATGAAGAAGCTGTGAGTGCAGAACCAGAGCCACCACTCCAGGATATTCAGCAAGAAAAACCAGCTAAGAAAGCCAAACCAGAACCTGCGCCAGCGCAAGACTGGGACATGGTTATTGCGTTTACGATTATGGCTGAGTCAGGCACGATGTTTTCAGGTAAGCAGGTCAAGGCCGCGCTGGAAAATCAGGACTTACATTTTGGTGATATGCAGATTTATCATCGGTTTACCCAAGGTTCACGCAAACAGTCGTTATTCAGTGTGGCGAATATCATTGATCCTGGCACACTTTTACCTGATAAATTTGTGTCCATGTCGACCCCGGGCTTACTGATTTTTGCGCGATTACCCGCACCAATAAGTGGTCTGGCATTATTTGATGACCTACTGGATACCGCTAAGAATATGACGCAATCATTAGGTGGCGTGCTGTGTGATGAAACTCGACAGCCTGTGAGTGATGCCGCCATAGAGTCGATGCGTACGAAAATTTTCGAGTACCAAATGTCCGTTCAAGCTGAAAGTGATCACCTGTCGAATGACTATTTCAATTGATGTTAGGCAGCGTGCTGCCGAGTTGCGCGATACTCTCAATCACTACAGTTACCAGTATTACGTATTGGATAATCCAGAAGTACCGGATAGTGAATATGACCGTTTATTTCGGGAACTGCAGAGCTTAGAACAAACGCATCCTGAGTTACTCACTGCCGATTCGCCTACACAGCGTGTTGGTGGTCAAGCGTTAGATAAGTTTGATGAAGTTCAGCATGCCATCCCCATGTTGTCTTTGGACAACGTGTTTGATCAGCAAGAGTTAGCTGCATTTGATAAACGTGTGCGGGATTGGTTGAATACCGATAAAGAACAAACCTATGCGGCGGAACCCAAACTTGATGGTCTTGCCATCAGTATCCGTTATGAAAATGGTGTCCTGGTTCAAGCAGCAACGCGTGGCGATGGTTCCACAGGTGAGGATGTGACTGCCAATGTACGCACGCTCAATTCTGTGCCATTGAAGTTACAAGGTGGACCTATTCCTGCGGTTGTTGAGATTCGTGGTGAGATTTTTATGCCTAAAGCTGGTTTTGAAAAGTTGAACCAGTCTCAGTTGGCAAATAATAAAAAACCGTTTGTCAATCCACGTAACGCAGCGGCCGGATCGTTGCGTCAGCTTGACTCAAAGATCACCGCATCCAGACCGCTGGAAATTTACTGTTATGGCCTTGGCGTGATTGAAGGTATGTCGCGTCCCAGCAGTCACTTTGCCGCTATGAATTTGATAGCAGAGTGGGGCTGTCGAATTTCACCTGAACTCAAAGTATTAGAGGGTTTAGAAGCCTGCCAGCAATATATCGATGAGCTGGCAGCACGTCGCGACAGCCTTGAATATGATATCGATGGTGTGGTGTTTAAAGTCGATGACACCGTTTTGCAGGAACGACTTGGCTTTGTTTCGCGAGCACCACGCTGGGCAATTGCCTATAAATTTCCTGCACAGGAAGAGATGACTACGGTAGAAGATATTGAAATCCAGGTCGGTCGCACAGGTGCCTTGACTCCGGTTGCACGCTTGAAGCCGGTATTTGTCGGTGGTGTAACCGTGTCTAATGCCACATTACACAATGAAGATGAGATTCGCCGTAAAGATGTGCGTATCGGCGACACAGTGATTGTTCGACGTGCAGGAGATGTGATTCCGGAAGTCGTGAAGTCAATCATCACTAAACGTCCTGATGACGCACGTGAGTTTGTCATGCCAACGGCTTGTCCCATTTGTGGCTCAGATGTAGAGCGGGAAGAGGGGGAAGCGGTATCGCGTTGCAGTGGTGGCTTATTTTGTGCCGCACAACGGAAAGAGGCGATCAAACACTTTGCATCGAGAAAAGCCCTGGATATCGACGGTCTTGGGGATAAGTTAGTTGAACAACTTGTGGATGCCGGACACATCAAAGATGTCGCCGATTTATTTTTATTAGATGTCGACACTATCGCCAGTTTGGAACGTATGGGGCAGAAATCTGCTGAAAATCTGGTGAATGCGTTGAATGCAGCAAAATCAACACGTTTCCAACGATTTCTGTATGCGCTTGGTATTCGTGAAGTGGGTGAAGCCACGGCACGTGCTTTGGCTTTGCAATATGCATCGCTGGAAGAATTGATGCAGGCCTCATCTGAGAGTCTTATGGAGATTGAAGATGTGGGCCCTGTTGTGGCTCACCACATTGAGACCTTTTTCCAACAAACGCATAATCGTGAAGTGATTGAACGTTTGTTAAGCGTCGGTATTCACTGGCAAAACGAAGAGAAAAAACAGACTAATACGGCTTTGAGTGGTAAGACTATTGTGCTAACTGGAACGCTACAGACTTTATCGCGCAGTGAAGCCAAGGAAAAATTATTAGCACTCGGTGCAAAAGTAGCCGGGAGCGTGTCGAAAAAAACCGATTATGTGGTTGCCGGCGCTGATGCAGGCTCGAAACTCACCAAAGCAGAATCATTAGGTATTGATGTAGTTGATGAAGCAACATTACAAAACTGGTTAACACAGGAAAAATAATGACAGCACTCGCAGACGCAATTAAAAAAGTCGCCACTGGACCGCATCTCAGTAAAGATCTGACGGAGCAAGAAGCATTTGATGTCATGATGGAAATTCTGTCTGGTCAGGCTGACCCTGTTCGTGCAGCTATATTTTTTATTGCCATGCGAATGAAACGGGAGACTAATGAAGAGAACTTAGGCATTCTCAGAGCCTGTCAGTCCATTACCGATAGCCAATCAGTCAATGTCGACCAGTTATTTATTTTTTCTGACCCATTCAATGGTTTTAATCGTCATTGTCCGATGACAGCCTTTTTACCGGCTGTTCTGGCAGCCTGTGGTTTACCTGCAATGTCACAAGGCGTATTTGAAATGGGGCCAAAATTTGGTGTTACCCATGCTCAGGTTTTAAAGCTGGCTGGCTATAGTACTGAAAAGTCGACAGCTCAAGCGGCTGAAGCGATAGAGAATAACCAGATTGGCTGGGCCTATTTAGATCAAGCTCAGGCAAGTCCAGCATTATTTGCATTAGAAACGCTACGGACACAAATGATTAAACGTCCGAGCTTGGCAACATTAGAAAAAATGATTATGCCACTTAAAGCTAAGCAAAAAACACATTTAGGTATTGGTTTTGTTCATAAAGAATATCCCGATATTTTAGCTTGGTTAGCAAAAGCTTTTGGTTATGATTCTGCGTTTATTGCACGGGGTCTGGAAGGTGGTCTAGTCCCGACGCTGAGAGAAGCATCAAATAATCATCGATTAGTGAATGGCGCAGTTGATGCCTGCACACTGGAACCTGAAAACTTTGACATCGAACAAGATACGCGTGGTGTTAAGACGGATGATACGGTCACAGCTCAACGAACATTGGATGAAGGGCTGCAAGCCCTAGCCGGTGAGAAAGGGGCGGCATACGACAGTTTAGTGTATGGTGCGGCGATCATACTTTGGCATTGTGGCCTGATTGAGTCACAGCGAAAAGCCGCTGATATTGTTAGACAAGTCATTGATAGTGGTCAGGCCAAATCACACTTTGAGGCTGGACTCGTATAATGGTTTTTCAACGTACATTAACATTCAAGACGCTAGGACGTGGCACCACCAATATCACCCGCGATATACAAGAATTGGTTGCAGAGTCCGCAATAAGCACAGGTACTTGCCATGTCTTTGTTCAACATACCAGTGCCTCATTAATGCTCTGTGAGAATGCCGATCCCGATGTTCGTCACGATCTTGAAACCTTTATGCAGCATTTAGTGCCGGATGGTGATCCCATGTTCAGACATCAAGACGAAGGACCTGACGATATGAGTGCTCACATTCGGACGGTATTAACCAATCCCGATCTGACCATGCCTGTGAGTGCTGCACAGTGTGATCTCGGTATTTGGCAAGGTATTTATTTATGGGAACATCGTGCCCATCAACAGCGGCGTCGCGTGATCGTGACCATTATAGGTGAGTAAAATTTATGTCAGAGTTTGAACATGATCAGGATGCAGATTGGCCAGCTGATTGGGAATTTGAGAAAAGTAAAACACAAGTAAAACAAGAGCTCAATGCCTTAAAAGACCTTGGGCGAGCGTTAATTGCTTTACCTGCAAAAGATTTACAAAAGCTAGATTTATCTGAAGATCTATACGATGCTATTCTGAGTGCACAATCAATGAGCAAAGGTGCATTAAAAAGACAAGTTGGTTATATCGGTGGCTTGATTGCAAACAGTGATCACGAAGCGATAAATACGAAGTTACAGCAATTAAAGCAACCTCATCAGGGCCAGGTAAAGCAGTTTCATCAACTAGAACAATGGCGTGATCGTTTGCTGGCTGGTGAAAATGAAGTCTATGCTGAACTTATTCATGCCTTTGATGACTTTGATGTTCAGCATGTCAGACAACTCGTCAGAAATGCACAGCGTGAAGCGAAACAGGACAAGCCTCCAAAGTCAGCGAGGCAGTTATTTCAGTACCTTCAATCACAGCAGCAAGGTTAAATTCTCGGCAATTCGACAATAAAACTAGCCCCACCTAAGCGGCCACGTTCTAGGTGGATATTACCTTCATAGGCCATGATGATATCGCTGACGATGGCCAGGCCAATGCCTTGTCCCTCAGCCTGGGTATCGATACGATGTCCGCGTTTGATGATATAGCTTTCTGCACGGGTCGGAATTCCGGCCCCATCATCTTCGACACGGATTTTGACCATATTCCCTGAACTGGTGGCAATGACATGTACTTCTTGCTTACCGTACTTGTAAGCATTTTCCAATAAGTTGCCTAATAACTCATACATATCACCTTCGTCTGCATGAATGTACGCATCACGCTCAATCTCACATTGTGCATGTATATTTTTGTTTTTGTAGACTTTATCAAGGCTACCTATGATTTTATGAATAATCTCACCGACAGAAACGGGAGCGAGCAGGCTGCTCTTACCTTCTGTTGATGCTCTTTGTAGTTGATAATCAACCAGGGTACTGATCCTGTCGAGCTGCTCGTAGCCTGTTTTCTTCAAGTTTTCCAGCTCGTGGTTATTAGCCAGTTCGCCACGAAAAACAGATAAGGGCGTTTTTAAACTATGTGCAAGATCAGCTAGTGAATTCTTGTAGCGTTGACGGCGTGATTGTTCATGATCAAGCAGCGCATTAATATTGTTGGTGAGTTGCTTGAGTTCACGTGGGTACTCATCATTTAAACGATCATGCTCACCGGTTTCAATCGCATGCAAATCTTTGGCAACGTCATGTAATGGGCGCAAACTCCACTTGAGGATTAACCATTGTGCTAATAACAGCATTAATCCCGTTCCCCCTAACCAATACCACAAACTACGCTGAAAACTGGCTGTGGTTTCTTTAATGTTAGACATGTCTTCAGCCACATTAATGGTGTAGTCAAGCTCTTTACCGGTTTCAGTTTCCCAGACGATGCCGAAAGCCAGGTTTTGTAATTTCATTCCTGCATCTATTTCAACGACAGTGTAGTGTTCATTCGATGGCCCGGGTTGAAAAGGCAGAGATAAAAAATGACCGATTGCTGAAGGAGATTGCCAGACAATCTTACCGTTACTGGTGATTTGTGCATAAAGACCGGAGTTAGGTATAGAAAATTTCGGTTCTGCCAAATCGTGAGTCATTTTTAACTCACCTTTATCATTGATCTCGGCGGCTGTGAGTAGAGTATAAACATAGTTTTTTAAACGTTTCTTTTGTTCCAGCTCTGCACTGGTTTTAAATGCATTATTCAGACTGATGGCAGAGATACCCAGAAACGCTGTTAGTACGAGACTGACAGCAACAAGAACCCGGTTGGATAAAGAGAAATTAATGACTTTCACGGGGCAGGTTAAGCCTGTAACCACGCCCACGTAATGTTTCTATTGGATTAAGTTGTTTATCTGGATCCAATTTACTACGTAAACGTTTTACAAATACCTCAATGACATTACTATCACGATCTTGATCTTGTTCGTAGATATGGTCGGTGAGTTCTGTTTTTGAAATGACTTCGCCCGCATGCAGTAATAGATAATGAAGTAAACGATATTCGTAAGCTGTTAGTTCAATTAGCTGACCGTTTTTGGTGACTTCTTGCGTGGCCGGGTTGAGTGTGATTGGACCACAGCTTAGTGTTGGATTTGACCAACCTGATGCGCGGCGGCTAAGTGCATTGATACGTGCGATGAGCTCTTCAAAATGAAATGGTTTGACCAAGTAGTCGTCAGCACCAGATTCAAGGCCTTCAACTTTATCTTGCCATCGACCTCGTGCTGTTAATATCAGGATAGGGTAGTCAAATCCTTGTTTGCGTAATGACTGAATCAGTTCAATACCAGACAGTTTCGGCAGCCCCAAATCAATAATAGCCACATCGTAGGGATACTCTGCCCCCATGAAAAGGCCTTCTTCACCATCAGCCACAGCATCGACAGTGAGATTTTGTTGTTTTAACTGTTGGGTAATTTGTTCACGAAGATGTTTCTCATCTTCTACTAATAAAACGCGCATGCAACCTCATGGAACTGAATGGCCGGAGTCACGATCAAATCGGTGATTTTTTACTTTTCCATCGTTATGCAGCACTTTAACACGAAATACCGTTTTGCTACCGTAGTGCTCTTCTTCAACGGAAAGGATTTTTCCGCCTGTTTCAACTTTTGCCAGTTCAGCTGCTGTATGTGTCGTTAAGGGTAAAGCAATTTCATTAATGTTGTTGCCCGGCTCTTGTTCGTAAGGTCGGTGTTCATCCGCTAATGCAAGGAGTGGTGGACAGGTAAAAAGAAGTATTAATAAAACTCTATACATGGCTTGGCCTTACTATTCCGTGTGTAAATATAAGCAGCTGAATTGAATGGTAAAGGTTCATCATAAATACTGACATCAGTCGATCAACTCGGGTGTTACAGCCCCAAGCGCGCCATCAGCTCTGGCCCTTAAGTAACTATAAATTCTATCTCTGTTTTTCATAACGCTATCATTCGATTGCCAAGCAGGCATTACCCCAATTCGGCCTTTTTTTCCTCTGGCAACAACAGTAAAAAACTCATCTCTATCCGTTGTTTTTAAGGTTTTTGTTAAGTCACTGGCTGCCAATCCTTGTCCGAAGGTGCCATGACATCTTGCACACCAGGTTCGATAGACTTTGTAGCCAATGAAGGTATCAGAGTCTACTTTGTTATTTGCTTTCACTGTATATGGTCTACCATCCGCAAACAATGGACATGATGCTAATAGTGTACTGGCGAATGAAAACAAAATGGCAACTGATTTTATAGGGTTCATATCCGCTCTTAATATGGTTATTGAAGTGATAAAGAACATCAACAGCCTGTCTTATTTATACGTTCAACTCAATGGTCATTACCATTAATGTGCATGGTATAGTTTCACTTGGCGTACTGTTTATTGATGCTATCTATCTTCGTTTAATGCGTATTTTCATGCCATGACACAGGTCATGATTATTCTATTCATTTCCATATAAATGTACGTGCTTAACTTCCGCTGCAGAATTGATACAATTGCTCATGCCTTATAGCAATAACAAAAGATACCATCAAAACGTATTCATCTCGTCTCAGTCATTATGAAAACAATAGCAGACTTAAACTGAACTACTCCTGAATAAAGCTGGTGTTGAATATCAATTTTTCGTATTCTCGTGAACTGTCTCACACGTAAATTATCAATAAGTATGATTAACTGTGTCATCGTGTGAATTAGTTCAAATAATTAAATACATTTACGATTCTGGAATAAAGTTGGAAACGGTTAGCCAAACTCATTTAGAGCAACATGCTCAGAAATTTGAAATCAACAAAATGCGAGTCGGCATTTTGTTACAGCAGGGCTTTATTGCCAGTATGACAAATATTGTCATCCTTATCGTGACGGTGATCGCTTTGTATTCATCGGCAAATGCGACTTTGCTATTTATTTGGGCTACAGTCACTTTTTTAGCGATCCTTTTTAGAATCATACTGGTGCACTATCTCAAGAGTCATTTCGTCAAACATGATCACACAGAGTCGTCAGTAGTTCGTTATGAGAAAATATACGCTGCAGGTGTAATGTTGTCGGGACTGGCGTGGGGTAGTCTGGGATTTGCTTTTGATGGTGATTCACAATTTAATCATCAATTGATTATTCCTCTCGTCATTGCTGGTCTCTGTTCTGGCGCAATTTATTCTTTATTAAGCAGTTTCATCAGTTATGTCGCTTATGTCTATCCGATGCTAATCTGCATCATAGCCGCTATGTTTTATGTTGATTTAAAAGTAGAAGCGCTGACATTAATTACCTATATGATCGCTTGCACAATGTTATTTAAGAATCTGCATGCAAGGGTCATGGAAAGTCTGCAGTTGCGTCAAGAAAATGAAAACCTAGTAGAACATTTAACTCAGATAAATGAAGCACAAACCCACCTTGTTGAAACGCTACAAAATAAAGAAGTATTTCTGACACAGACTTTTGAAAATGCTGGTGTTCCCGTTTTTGTCACCAATGCTGATTTAATTATTCTTGATGTGAATAAAGCGGGTTGCGATTTATTTGGTTATAGCAAGACAGAATTCAAAGGCATCAATATGCTGCAACTACTGCATGATGATGAACCTGATCAACCAGGAAATGATTTTTATAAATTAGTTGAGGGGGATGTTGAGCAATATCAGATCACCAAAAAATGCTTGGGTCGTGACAAAAAACCATTATGGTTATCAGGCACCGTCTCAGCAGTGAGAAATAATAAAAACGAAGTTGATTACATTGTTATCCATGCACAAGATATTACGGAACAAAAATTACTTTCAGAAGATCTTCAGTATCTTGCGCTACATGACACATTGACAGGATTACCTAATCGATTTGCCATAGAGAAACACCTACAACTGCTACTTCAGGAGCAAACAGAACCTAATCATGTGTTTTGTTATATCGATGTTGATCAGTTTAAAGTTATCAACGATACCTGTGGTCATAAAGCAGGTGATAAATTACTGATACAAATCGCGCACCTCATCAAATGTGAACTTCAGCCTTCTGATGTGCTTTCCAGGCTGAGTGGGGATGAGTTTGCCATTCTTTTCATGGATACGTCTGCAACACAGGCACAAGCGAAGTTGAACAAAGTGATGGATAAAATTCGTCATTTTGAATTTATTGATCATGATTTGTCGTTTAACTCTTCTATCAGTGTTGGCATGGTCAACATCATGCCCACGAGCACGATGACTGATATCTTTAAACAAGCAGATAACGCCTGTTACGCCGCAAAAGAGGCAGGCAGAGATCGAATCCATGTGTTTAGCAGTCATGATCAGGAAATTGTACAACGTAGTGGCGAAATGCGATGGGTCTCAAGAATACAACAGGCATTAAGTAATGACCGGCTGGTACTCTACAGTCAACCTATAGTGGCTACACAAAAGAAAAACAGTACCTTACCTCACTGTGAGTTATTGATACGAATGCTTGATGATGATGGCTCAATTATTCCACCAGGCCACTTTTTACCTGCAGCTGAGCGTTATAACCTGGCAGCATCGATTGATATGTGGACAGTGAGTCATGTTTTGTCACGTATTGATAATGCCCGTAGTGAAGGGCGAGACGTCAGTGGTGTATATGGTATTAACTTATCAGGCCAATCTCTGGGCGATACACGCTTTTATGACAAAATTATCTCGTTAATCCATGCTGCTGATTTAGTTGATTCTGGCGCGGTGCTGTGTTTCGAAATTACAGAAACAGCTGCCATTACCAATATGCACAGTGCTCTTTATTTTATTAATGAACTGAGAAAAGTAGGGTGTTTATTTGCCTTGGATGATTTTGGTAGTGGTTTGTCGTCTTTTGCTTATTTGAAACAATTACCCATTGATTTCCTCAAAATTGATGGCATGTTTGTTAAAGATTGTGTGGAGAATTCAGTTAACCTGGAAATCGTCAACTCTATCAACGGTATAGGTCAGGTACTGGGGCTTAAAACGGTCGCAGAGTTTGTTGAGGATGATACGACGCTAGTCAGCTTGCAACATATTGGTGTTGATTTTGTGCAGGGCTACCATGTGGGGCGCCCCGCACCATGGACTATTTAATAATAATCAACATTCTTGCCACTGCTTTTCCAGGCGCTTACCCGAGATGGGGTAAGCCGTTTTAAGTTCCTGAGCAAAGACTGAAATACGAAATTCTTCCAGCATCCAACGGTATTCTTTAAAGGCTGGTGTTTCGATTTTATTGACCTTATTGATGAACTTTTGCCAGTGAGGCATGACTTCTGACATGCGTTGCTTGTCTTTATTGGGAGCGGTCAATAGACGATCCAATCTGATACCTGCAGCCTGACAGTATACTGGCAACCTGGTCAAGGCTTCATCTGGCGTATCATGCACAAACCCCTGATAAATCAAAAAGCTTAATTGTTGTTTGATATCGTTTACAGAGTTAATGGCGGCCAGTGGGATGTTGCCAGACAGTCTTTTTGCAATTGCATGATATTCAGCAAGCGGCTTAGCAATACTCTGAGCGAGTTTAGCGGCTAGATTAATCAGATCACTTTTTCTTTCGGCAATACGTTGTTCGAATGCATTTTTATCTGTGACGGCCGGTTTATCCAAAATAAAGCAGCGGTCAAAGGCCACATGAATTAAGTCGGTTTTAAGTTGCTCACACGGCGTCAGGTCTGTTTGTGCATCATCTGAGTATGGCGATGGTGGCACATTGGCATAGTGCAAGCACATCTGTTTGATATCGGGTAGATTTTTATGTAAATACTTGACTGCATCTGCCTGATTTAACATGAAAAGGCGGCGAAGTCCTTGTCGTGTTAAGGCCTGAGCCTGAGGTTTTGTATCCATTAAGGTTAAATCAACGCAATCCCCTCTATCGACAAGCGCTGGATAAGCGGTGACTTGTAAGCCGTTTTGTTCTAGTGTGATATGTTCTGGTAGTGAGTCAAATGACCAGGTTGTCAGTCCTTTCTTTTCATAGTCACTGTCAGGAATTTGCCTGAAACTGGCAGCGGCTTCTCGTGCCCAGTTTTCTTTTAGTTTATCCAGGTCACGACTTTCATCTAATAGTTCACCTTGCTCATCTACCAGCTTAAAATTCATTTGCAGATATAGCGGCAGATCTTCAGTACGCCAATCCGTCACATCAATTTCAATACCTGTCAGTTTTCTCAGTTGTTCACTGAGCGCTGGTAATAGAGCGCCCGAGTCAGCCGACATGGATTTGATGCATTGGTCGGCATATTGTGGTACTGGAATAAAATGACGACGCAATGATTTAGGTAGCGCTTTAATCAAGAAAACCACTTTCTCGCGAAGTAAGCCTGGTACCAACCACTCATAACGTTCTTTACTTGTCTGATTCAACAGAGAGAGCGGAATTGTCTGGGTGATGCCATCTTCGGCTTTACCGGGTTCAAAATGATATTCAAGCGGCAGGGGAACACGATTGATAAGAATCTGATCGGGAAACTGATCGACGGTGACTTGTTCAGCCTGATGTTGCATCAGAATGTCTTTGCTTAGCATGAGCAGATTAGGATCTTTCTTTTCTGCTTGCTTACGCCATTTATCGAAACCGGCACCGTTAATGATGTTATCCGGTACTTTGCTGCGATAGAAATCAAACAAGGTATCGTCATCGACTAACACATCTCGGCGACGAGACTTTTGTTCAAGTAACTCAATTTCTTCAATGAGACGTTGGTTATGTTGGAAAAATTTTGCCTGACAATGCCAGTCACCTTCAACTAATGCTGAGCGAATAAAAATTTCATTTGATAAAGAAGGGTCAATAGGTCCGTAGTGAATACGCCTGCGATTAACAATGGGTAAGCCATTCAGTGTGACTGACTCAAAGGCAACCACCTGGGCGGGTTTTTTCTCCCAGTGTGGGTCAGTGTATTGACGTCTGACCAGGTCACCAGCAATTGGCTCAATCCATTCGGGTTCGATTTTAGCCACAATGCGCGCATACAATTTACCGGTTTCAACCAGCTCAGCCGCCATGATCCATTTAGGCCCTTTTTTATGCAAAGCTGAGCCAGGAAATATTTGTAGCTTGAGGTTTCGTCCGCCTGTGTATTCAAACTTATCTGTTTTTGTGGCGATGTGACTCAGTAAACCAGCGAGCAGTGCGCGATGAATACTGTCATAACTGGCCTCTTGTTGATTGAATTTTAAGCCCAGTTCAGCCAGTTGCACATGCAGTTGTTGATGGATGTCATGCCATTCACGAAGGCGTAAGAAGGAGAGAAATTGCTCTTTACAATACTTTCTTAGTTTATTCTGACTAAGGTGTTTTTTCTTATCGTGATAATGATTCCAGAGTTTAATAAAAGCAATAAAATCAGAACGTTCGTCCTTATATTTAGAATGGGCCTCATCCGCCGCCTGCTGCTTGTCCATCGGTCTTTCACGTGGATCCTGAATACTCAAAGCACTGGCAATAATGAGCACTTCAGTCAGACTGTTTTGTTCTGCACCTGCAAGCAACATCCGGGCTATTTTAGGATCGATGGGCAGCTTGGATAACTGTCTGCCAATGTCAGTAATACGACGTTGTTTATCGACGGCACCCAATTCATCTAAAAGCCGATAACCGTCGTTGATCATTTTTTGTGGCGGCGGATTAATAAAAGGAAACTTAGCTGGATTACCCAGTTTCAACGCTGACATTTGTAGAATGACTGATGCCAGATTAGTGCGTAGAACTTCTGGATCAGTAAATGCCGGGCGGTTATTAAAATCCTCTTCGTCGTACAACCGTATACACACGCCAGCGGCTACACGGCCACAACGCCCTGATCGTTGATTCGCACTGGATTGGGAAATTTTTTCTATCGGGAGACGTTGTACTTTATTGCGAACACTGTAACGACTGATACGTGCATTTCCTGGGTCAACAACGTAGCGAATGCCTGGCACCGTTAATGAGGTTTCAGCAACATTAGTAGATAAGATAATTCGTCGTTGCCCACCGGTCTTAAACACCCGGTTTTGTTCAGCAGCAGATTGTCTGGCGAATAAAGGTAAAATTTCAGTTTGTGGCGGATGATGTTTGCGTAAAGCTTCTGATACATCACGAATATCACGCTCGCCGGCCAAGAATATCAATACATCTCCGGGCCCTTCTCGACACAGCTCATCAACTGCTGCCACGATACCTGAGACCATATCATAATCGGGTGAGTCTTCATCGGTTGTGAGGAGAGGGCGGTAGCGAATTTCTACTGGGTAGGTACGACCACTGACTTCAATCACCGGGGCATGCTCAAAATGTTTGGAAAAGCGTTCGGTATCGATTGTTGCCGAAGTAATAATGACTTTTAAATCAGGGCGTTTGGGTAACAGCTGTTTGATATAACCGAGTAAAAAATCAATATTGAGACTGCGTTCATGGGCCTCATCGATAATCAGGGTATCGTATTGATTCAGGAAGCGATCATTTTGTGTCTCAGCCAGTAAAATACCATCTGTCATCAGTTTGATATAACTGTTTTCAGCATTCACTTGATCATGAAAACGGACTTTGTAACCCACGGTTTGCCCAATTTCTGAACCTAACTCTTCGGCAATACGTGTCGCTACCGTTCTGGCCGCGATTCGGCGTGGCTGAGTATGGCCTATCATGCCAGTTACACCACGGCCTAAATCCAGGCAAATTTTGGGTAACTGAGTAGTTTTACCTGAGCCGGTCTCACCACAAAGAATAATGACCTGATTTTCTTCAATGGCTTTGGCGACTTCATGTCGACGTTCGATAACGGGTAAGTCAGCACTGAAATCCGGTTTGGGTATCTGGTTCAAGCGCTGTTGCGCACGCTCAACGGATCGCAACACACGCTGAGTGAAGGCGCTGATTTTTTCAGCATCTGCCTTATTTTTACGTAATTGCTGCCACTGACGTTGAAGACGGTAACGATCAGATAGCATGGAGGACTGGATAAGTTGCGTTAAGTTTTGCTCAGCGTTATTCACAGTATGTTTACAGCAAAAAGCAGGTATTCTACAGCTTCCAGGCTAACGAGACAGTATATTTAAAATCATTGGGGTCAGTATCATCATGTACGGTGGAGTCATATTCGTTGGTAATACCAAGCTTGAGTGCTACACCCACGAAGCTATTTAAGTCCAGAATCCAGTCGAAAGAGGTGAGATTACGGTAATCGCGGTCATTGAGGCTGGGGTAGTACGTATTAGAAAACTCTACATGCTGATATTGATTCATACTCCACTTGGTTTCAATTCCTAACATTCCCTCTGGTGTAAAGTCCTGCTGCTCACCGCCAAAGGTTCTATTAAAACCGAGACCGCTTCTCCCCACGAATAACCAAGAATCTGTATTCACAAACTCATAACCAAATCCAGAACTGGCATTAGCACGGTAATCCCAGTCTTTGAATTCATCCAGATCAAAACGTCCACCAGCAAACTGAAACCAGAGAGAGTTGGGTCTTAACCAGTCTCGGTTCATTGAAGTAAAAAAACTTTGTGAAGATAATTCATGATCAGATTCGGCTCGGAAGAACGCGGTTTTATGCGCAGTCCGCATTTGTTTTGATTCATAATCGGCATTAAATCCAACGTTCAGTTGGTTTGTGCTGGACTTACCGGCAGTACCACCAAAGCCAAGGTCAAGCCGACGTTTCCAGTTGGTGTAAAGCCCGGTTCCGAACAAACCTCTGTCAGCCTCTACATGTTTCACTTCTGGTTTTTTTTCTGGTGGCGGCGGTGTAGGCGTTGTATCTGTTGAGGAGACAAGGCTTTTTATACGTGCTCTCGGGATAACCATCACACCAAGCAAGGGGTGATTAAGTTTTAATGTGTCGTCTGTTTCAGCGACGACATCAGCGGTAAGCGTATCACCGTTAATCAATTCAATTTTACTTCGGGCTGCATGCGTAACTAGTGGTGTTAACAAAATAGCTAATAATAGATATCTGATTGGCGACACTAGCGAATTCCTCCGCATCCTACATAAAAAAAGCAGCCTGAATCAGGCTGCTTGAACGTTCATACTGTTGTGCGGTTATGGGCATCCGCTATTGTTGACTTCACCATCTGGCATCGTAGTGTTGCAGTACATCACACCACGTAATTTTGCGCCTTCAAGGTTTGCACCGGTTAAATCCGCATCAGTGAGATCCGCGAAAATGAGCTGAGCACCAGAAAGATTGGCCTTTCTTAGGTTTGCACCATTCAATTCAGCATAATCCATCAGTGCATTGGTAACGGTCGCACCTTCGAGAATCGCACCCTGCATTCTGGAATGTGTGAACCAAACACCATGTAGTTTAGCGTTGCTTAAATTGATTCCCTTGAGATTAGCTTCACTCATATCAGCACCATTTAATTCATGGCCGTTTAGATCGGCTTCGCTCAGATTACAATAATTACATTGTAAGGATTTAAGTAACCTATCCAGATAGACTTTTTCATAAGCAGAAGCCGTGGTAGCTATCATGGATAAACCGAGCACAATCAGCATTTTTTTCATTTTCTCTCTCCTAATAAGGTTATTTTTTTATGACCACTTATTCATGAAAAATGCTTGTTCTAAAGGACGACGTTGACGAGGAGAAAGTTCTCTTTCTAATTGTTCCTCGGTCAAATTGTCCAGTACCGCCTGATGACCAATGGCGATCACTGACCACATATGAATATCATCGGAAATGGCAAATGCCTCACGGATTTTTTTATCGTCAAAGCCGCCCATTTGATGGCTCATTAACCCCATAGATGTTGCTTGCAAGCAAAGGCTGATGCTGGCAGCACCCGTGTCATACCCTGACCAACGGTTGGGTTTATCATTTTGGCTGAAGAGAGGGACTGAAGCCGTTAAAATTAACACTGGGGCGTTCTTTGCCCATTCCTGATTGCCGGGGGCCAAGGCTGATAACAGTTTTTCCCATGCAGTGCGGTCAGTATTTTTATCGCAAACCAGATAACGCCATGGCTCATCCCCAAAACATGAAGGGGCCCAGCGTGCAGCTTCACAAAGTGCAGTGATTTCTTCTTGGGACACCATAACGGTAGGGTCATATGCACGACCACTCCAGCGTTCTGCCATGACTTTTTCGATGGGTTGAGCTGTGTCAGCGGGTTTTTGAATCATACAATCACCTTGGTAGTTGAATTAAAGCTTTTTTTGATGGGCGATAAAAACCGCCAATATGTCCGATCACTTGAACTAAATCTGCGCCACTTTCTTCTGCAATTTTGTCTAACATGGCTTTTCTATCTGCGCGTTCTTGCCCACTAACTCGGACCTTTATGAGCTCGTGGTGTTCCAGTGCATTATCGATTTCAGCAAGAACAGATTCTGTTAAACCACTGTTACCAATCATAACAACCGGTTTTAATGTGTGGGCAAGCCCTTTTAGATAACGTCTTTGTTTGTCAGTAACTGCCATTAGTGTGCTCACCTGTATTAAAATGATCTGATTATATCAGGAAGGCAATATGGCTAAACAACACAAGTTTACGGTAACAGCAGCAAGAGGTATGTTGCCACTGCTTGCGGATGAACTAAAACAATTAGGTATCAAAAATACCAAGCAAGATCAGGGAAATATCCGTTTCACCGGCACGTTGGCTGACGCTTACATGGTCTGTTTATGGTCTCGTGTAGCCATCAGGGTATTATTACCTATTGCCCATTTGCATGCTGAGACACCAGAGCAGTTATACGAAGGGGTGAATGCACTTCCCTGGGAAGAACATATTCACGAACTTGATAGCACCATTGCTGTTGATTTCAATAGTTTCCGGTCAAAAATAAAACACAGCCAATACGGTGCACAGCGCGTGAAAGATGCGATTGTCGATCGCTTTCGTACACTGTTTGGTCTGCGACCTTCGGTAGACTTATACCAGCCGGATGTGCGAATTAATGTCTACCTCAAACACAATCAAGCCACTGTGAGTATCGATTTATCCGGTGACAGCCTGCATAAGCGTGGTTATCGAGTCAGCAATACGACTGCACCATTAAAAGAGCATTTAGCTGCCGCTATTCTGCTCAGTGCGGAGTGGCAAAAATTAGCCAGGCAGGGTTGGGCATTGATTGATCCGATGTGTGGCTCTGGCACTTTTTTGATAGAAGCTGCCATGATAGCTGCCGACATCGCTCCCGGTATTTTGCGTGACTATTACGGGTTTACCGCCTGGAAACAACACGACAAAGATAGTTGGAAACAACTCAAAGCCGATGCCGAGCGAAGAAGACAGTCTGGCCTGGCCAGATGTCCAGTTATTGTCGGCGGAGATGCTGATGCGAGAGCCATTGAAGCGGCCAAAAATAATATTGCTGAAGCAGGATTAGATGACCGTATTCAGGTTAATCAGCGCGATTTAACTGAATGGCCGAAACTGGCTGCAGATTTACCTAAAGCAGGCTTGTTTGTGTGTAACCCTCCCTATGGTGAACGAATCGGTCGTGCTGATGAATTACATTATCTGTACGAAAGCCTGGGAAATATTATTAATGAATCGTTTTCAGGCTGGAGAACGGCACTGATTACCGATAATGCACAATTAGGTAAATTTACTGGCTTAACACTTTTCGACAGTGTGCCGTTTGATAATGGGCCAATTGCCTGTGATGTCCTGTTTTACCGTGCGCCACGACCTGTTCGTTTTAATGAGTTAAGCTCAACACCTACACAATTTGTGGACGAAGAGTTCGATGATAAAGAACATGCACCTGTTGAGATGACAGAGCAGGGAACGATGTTTGCTAATCGCTTAAAGAAAAACAAAAAGCATCTGGCCAAATGGGCGCGTAAATCAGATATCAGTTGCTATCGTGTTTATGATGCTGACTTGCCTGATTATGCTTTGGCGATTGATCTTTATGACGAACATATCCATGTTCAGGAATATGCTCCCCCAAAACAAATCGATCCTGAGAAAGCGATAGAGCGACTACAGGAAGCCATGCAGATCATTCCTGAAGTATTAGAAGTCCCTGTTACTCAGGTGGCACTGAAAGTCAGGAAGAAACAACGTGGTAAAGAGCAGTACGAAGCTCAAGCAGCCAAAAATCAACGCATAGAAGTGCGTGAAAATGGACTGCGTTTTTGGGTCAACCTAACCGATTATTTAGATACAGGCTTGTTTTTGGACCACCGTGATACCAGACAACTTGTGAGAGACTTAGCCAAAGACAAAGACTTTCTCAACCTGTTCTCATATACCGGTTCAGCCAGTGTTTATGCGGCTGCAGGTCAAGCAAAATCAACGACCAGTGTCGATATGTCCAATACCTATTTGTCTTGGGCAGAAGATAATATGAATTTAAATGGTTTCGTCGGTGGACAACATCAATATGTTCGTGCGAACTGTATTGAGTGGTTGCAACAAGCGATAGAAGATGACAAACGTTATGGCCTGATTTTTCTGGATCCACCGACGTTTTCTAACTCAAGTCGGATGGAAGGCGTATTTGATATTCAACGTGATCATGTCGCGCTTATCAAACAAGCAGCGGCATTATTAACAGCAGACGGCGAATTGATATTTTCGACTAACCGTCGTGATTTTGAATTAGATACTGATGCTTTGATTCAAATGACGATCAACGATATCAGCGTAACGACCATACCGCGTGATTTTGAGCGAAATAAAAAGATTCATCGATGCTGGCGAATCAAACCTGCCGTATGATTTTAGAATTCAGACAAGGTGTGTTTGATTTCTTGCCATAATTCAGCATAAGCCTGACTGACGTTTGATTGTTTATCAAACGCCGGTAATGGTTGACGGTGATCCCCCATTCTTTCTACCACAGCAGCGTAGGGGATCGCTGTTTTTAATCCATTTTTCAGCATCTTAGGTGGATGGGCAAGCATCACGCGATGCATGCTTCTACGTCTGTCCACCATATTAAAAAAAGCATGTAGACGTTTAGGCTTTAATTTATGTTCTTTAAAGAAGTCACGGGTTTGCTCAAATGTTCTTAACGACAGATGCGTCGGAATCAACGGTAGATATAAGGAATCAGCCGTAGCAAAAATCTGTTCTGTCAGTAGGGAAAAACTAGGCGGACAGTCCAAAATCATCAACGCATAATTTTCACTGAACGGTTCTACCAGTTTGGCAATCAGGTTCTTTTTACCCTGATCACTTTGTTCGCTCAATTGTTTATCCAAGTGACGGAAAGAAAAGTCAGCGGGAATGATATCCAAGTGGTCAAACTCGGTAGTTCTGACCAAATCACCGATAGGCGTTTTGCCCGAGAGTAATTTTTTGGGTTTTGTTTCCGATTGAGCATCGGTATTCAACAGCCAGCTGGATGCGCCTTGTGGATCTAAGTCCCATATCAGTGTGGGGATACCTTCATTAGCGGCATGCCAGGCGATATTGACGGCGGACGTCGTTTTACCGACGCCGCCTTTCAGATTGAAAAAAGCAATAGTTTCCATAACGAGATTAGAACGACTTGGCCATTTGCTCTAATAAGGTCGTTTGCGCAGAAATTGATGGAGCGTCATCTTCTTTTTCAACACGATGGTAACGGCCATCAGCATTTAAAATCCACGCCTGTGAATTATCTGAAAGATAGATTTCCAAGTCGTCCAAAATGCGATTACGTAATTTCTTAGATTCAATCGGGAAGCAGGTTTCCACACGACGTAATAAGTTTCGTTTCATTAAATCGGCGCTGCCAGCCCAGATTTCAGGTGAACCTTGATTTTCAAAGTAGAAAACCCGCGTATGCTCCAGGAAACGTCCGATAATACTTCTGACCTGAATATTGTCAGACAAGCCTTCAACACCAGGTTTGAGACAGCAGATACCACGGACGATTAAATCGACTTTTACCCCAGCCATTGATGCACGGTAGAACGCCTGAATCATTTCCTGCTCAACAACCGCGTTGACTTTTACAATGATTCTGGCCGGTTTGCCAGCCTTGGCAGATTCGATTTCTTTTTCAATTTTGGCCAGTAAGCCTTCATGCAAGGTAAAGGGGGCATGCAGCAGTTTATGCATTTGCGGAATTTTACCGAGGCTGGTGAGCTGAATAAACAGATTGTTTACATCTTCACCAATTTGTTTATCAGAGGTCAGTAAACCGTAATCGGTATAAATGCGTGAGGTGCTGCGGTGATAGTTACCGGTACCTAAGTGAACGTAGCGACGTAACTTACCATTTTCTCGTCTTAGAATAAGTAGCATTTTGGCATGTGTCTTATAACCCACAATGCCATACACTACATGGGCGCCAGCTTCCTGTAAGCGAGATGCCAGCGCGACGTTGGCTTCTTCATCAAAGCGAGCACGTAATTCCACCACAACTGTGACTTCTTTCCCCGCCTGAGCCGCACTGACCAAGGCATCTACAATCGGTGATTTAGCACCTGTACGGTAGAGGGTTTGTTTGATTGCAAGCACGCTGGTATCAGCTGCTGCTTGACGAATCATGTCGATGACGGGGGTAAACGATTGGTAAGGATGGTGCAAAAGCATATCTTGTTTACGCAGCGCGTCAAAGATATCAACATCCAGAGTTAAGCCACTTGGACGACCTTGGGTGAACGGTCTGAATTTCAGATCAGGTCTATCAACTAATGAGCAGACAGTTTGAATTCGACTCAAATTGACAGGACCATTCACCAGGTAGACATTATCACGCTCCATCGCACATTCATTACGCAGGAATTCCACCATATCTTCCGGACAGTTGTGTGCAATTTCCAAACGAACTTCATCACCGTAGTTACGCTGGGTGAGTTCGTCAGCAATGGTGGCCAGCAGGTCACTGGTTTCTTCTGTATCAATGGCTAAATCACTGTTACGTGTGACACGGAACTGGAAACAGCCTTTTATTTTCATGCCAAAAAATAAATCTTCAGCAAAGGCATGGATGATGGATGACAGGAAAACGAACTTATATTCGCCTTCAGCATGCATTTCAGCTGGAAGCTGAATCACACGTGGCAGTGCACGAGGTGCTTGCAAGATGGCATAACCACGGTCACGGCCAAATGCATCTTTACCCACCAGTGACACAATAAAATTCAAACTCTTGTTGAGTAAGCGAGGGAAGGGGTGTGCCGAATCTAGGCCCATTGGGCTGAGAATCGGTAAGATTTCTTCCTGAAAGTAGTTTTTCAGCCAGGCATTATGCTCGTCTGTCCACTGTGAACGAGGTAGAACCTGAATCGATTCTTGTTCTAATTCTGGTAAAAGCACTTCATTGAGCACACGATATTGCTCTTCAACCAGCTCATGCGCGCGCTGGTTGATTAATTTGAGGCATTCCTGAGCCGTGATTTGATCGGACTCGATGTAGGGATCACCAATTTCAATCTGCTGAATCAAACCAGCAACACGTACTTCAAAAAACTCGTCCAGATTGGTGCTGGAGATACACAAATAATTGAGACGTTCCAGCAAAGGCACATTGGTATCAAGTGCTTGCTGCAAAACACGCCAGTTGAATTCGAGTAAACTTAATTCACGGTTGATGTAAAGAGCCGGGTTATTTAAATCGAGAGTGTTTTCTTCAGTCATATTGCCTTTGCAGATCGTTATTACACAGATTTTTTTATAATAATGCAGTTTTATGACAATGCGATGAATTACCAGCGGTATTTGTCATACATTTCCGGATTTGCCCAAAAACGACTGTTCAGCCAATCTCGTTTGGGCTGGTAGTTTTCTATTGCATAACTGAAGATGCGCAAACCTTCTTCTGTTCCCGCAATATGCTTAAATCCCATCGCCAGGTAATCAGTAAATTGCCATTGGTTGTTTGTCGCTAATTCAGTGTGGCTAATCAGAATAACATGAGGCGCATATTGATTCTTGATTGTGCCAAGCCACGCCTGAGCAGCAGGTTTGTCGATGGACTCCGTTAAATGACTGATAACAGCCAAGTCTACCGCTTCGATATGTTGAAGTTGCTGCTGTGTAAACGGTGTCGCGAGATGCTGCAATCTAGTATCATTATCGGTTTGCAGACAACTTGCTGCTGTCTCTCCAGCCGTTAAAATCGTTTTAGGATTAAACTGCTCGATGAGAGGTGTCAGTAAGCTGGATAGGGCGATTGAATCAGTCATGACTAAGCAGGATAAAACATCTACTGAGTTCTGGAAACATAAACGTCTCAGTCAGATGACACACGATGAATGGGAAAGCCTGTGTGATGGCTGTGGACGTTGTTGTCTTCATAAACTAGAAGATGAAGATGATGGGCGCATGTATTACACAAAAGCCGCCTGTTCTTTATTAGATATCAACAGCTGTCGATGCAAAGACTACGATAATCGTCAAACCATCGTACCTGACTGTATTCAATTAAGTATTGAAAACGCGCATTATTTCGATTGGTTACCCGCGACCTGTGCCTATCGTCTCTTAGCCGAAGGCGAAGATTTACCCGAGTGGCATCCTCTTATAACTGGTAACCCAGACAGTGTTCACCAAGCCGGCATTTCAGTTCGTGAAATAGCACAGCCAGAAGATGATGTAGAAGAGTTAACCGAAGCCATCATTTCCCTGAGTTACGAGGCTGACTAGTTAAATGACACCACAAGAGAGTCGAGAGTTTACAGCCAGATTAGAGCAAGCAGCCATCCTGCTGCTTGAAATGGAGATTTACCGTAAACCTGATGATCTGGCTCGCCGATTTGGTCTCCCTGTTCCTGTTGTGCGTTACTGGTGGCGACAAACTGATCAGAAAACACATCCGGTTGACCAGAACCAGTTAGCACCTCGAGAAGTGAAAGTGATTCGAAAAGCATCACAAACACTAGAAGGCTGGGAAAAAGTAAAACGTTATCGACCAGAATGCGGTGCGCGCCTGCCAGGTGGTAAGCGTTGCAAACGATCTGTCGCCATCCGTTCACCTGAAGGATGGGGGATGGGCGCACTCGCTGATCGCTGTCGTTTACATGGTGGTTTATCGAAACGACCCAGAAAAAAAGTGAAAGAGGATGACGAGCTGTAATAAGCTAAACCGAACTCATCAACCCTCGCTCTGCAATCTATGATAGATAATATGGAAGTGCTCAAACAACTCTACACGCTGTCTCAGGCAGAACAGACTGGGACTTTCTTTATAACCACAATACAAAATCGTGCCTGTCATATCTTGCTTGAACAAGGCAGGGTAGTGGCTTTATCTCATGGTCCTCATCGTGGCGAACAAGTATTAAAACATTGGTCTGAGATGGAGGTAGAGCGTTATTCGTTTAAACCTAACGTCAAAATGCCATTGGCTGGCCGAAGTTTTCTTGATGATGACACCAATATATTTCGTTTTTTAAATGTATCATTTGATTCTGATCGTGACGATGTGCCTCACCCGGTTTCAGCCAGTAAAAAACGCATCTATCGCGGCGTCGAAATTGAGGAAAATGAACGAACTGTAGTGTCACAAACACCATCGCCGAAAGTCAAAAAGCCATTGCGAATCTACCGTGGTCAGATAATTGATGATTAACATCAGTAACAAGCCCGCTTGAAAATCGGTATCATAAGCCAATCTTTTATTACTCCCATGTAATGTGACGTTGATTATGAAATATTCGCCAAGCGACTTTAACCAGGGTTTATGCCAATTCCTCGATGCTTCACCGACCCCGTACCATGCAGTAGCTTCTCTGCAGACGTTATTAGAAGATAAGGGCTTTGAGCAGCTTCATGAAGCCGATAGTTGGGGACAGTTAAACGCAGGCCATTATTTTGTTATTCGTGAGGCTTCGATTATTGCATTCACCTTAACTGGGAATGATTTAAGCAATACGGGGATTCGTATGGTGGGAGCACATACGGATAGCCCATGCCTGAAAGTGAAACCTAAGCCAGAAAAAGTGCAACAAAGCCTGTTTCAGCTTGGTGTTGAAGTGTATGGTGGTGCCTTATTAAACCCATGGTTTGATCGTGACTTGTCACTTGCTGGCAGAGTGAGTTATGAGGATCCACAAGGCCAAATTGCTCAAGTCATTATCGATTTCAAAGACCCTATTGCCACTATCCCCAGTCTGGCCATTCATCTGGACAGAGAGGCGAATCAAAATCGCAGTATCAACCCGCAATTGCATCTGCCTCCGATTCTTGCTCAGATGGATGACGGAGATAAACTTGATTTCCGGGCGCTATTAGAACAGCAATGCCGACAGCAGCATCCTGAGATCAACATCGGTCGGGTGTTGGATTATGAAATGTGTTTTTATGACACGCAAAAAGCAGCAGTAATGGGCTTGTCTGCAGATTTTATAACAAGCGCCAGACTGGATAACTTACTGAGCTGTTATGTGGGGTTGCAGTCTTTACTTGCTGCAGACAATACAAGATCGGCATTACTGGTATGTAATGATCATGAAGAGGTTGGTAGTCAATCTGTTTCTGGCGCACAGGGCACTTTCCTTCAAGCCGTATTACAGCGACTCGTCGATGGCAATGAAGCGTATCAGCGTATGGTCGAACAGTCGTTGATGATTTCAGCGGATAATGCCCATGCCATTCATCCTAACTATGCAGATAAACATGATGCTGAACATGGTCCTTTACTAAACAAAGGACCGGTTATTAAAACCAATGCCAATCAGCGTTATGCTACCAGTAGTCAGACCAGTGCCTTATTCAGGCAATTATGCGAGCAGAATGATGTACCGGTTCAAGATTTTGTGGTCAGAACAGATATGGCTTGTGGGAGTACCATTGGGCCTATTACTTCATCTCATATCGGTGTAAAGACGATCGATATCGGTTTGCCAACATTTGCCATGCATTCCATTCGCGAATTAGCAGGTAGTCAGGATGCGGTGATGCTACATAAAGTATTGACCGCCTATTTCAATCAAAAATAATTGAGGAGTTTTTATCCATATGGCTGAGACAGTGGACGAATTAACCGTTGAATACCATGAAGGTGACACGATGACGGTTAAAGAGCTAGACAAAGTGATTCTGACAAAAGGCGCATGGGCAACAGTAATGTTCCGTTATCAGGATCTTGATCGTAAAACCGGTGACTTTGGTCCTGATAAATACACCATTCGTCGTTATCAAAAACGCAATGGCGAGTACAGCCAGCGTTCTAAATTTAATATTTCAAGCCGTGACCAAGCTTCACAAATTATCAACGCACTCACTAAATGGACCGATGAATAAGAGTTTAATAACCCACTTGGTAGCAGCCACATTTGTTGCTACCGGATTATTTATTGATTCAAACGCCTCAAAGGCGATTCTGGCTACCGGCTTGTTTGCACTGGCCGGTAGTCTGACAAACTGGATAGCCATTCATATGCTATTTGAGAAAGTACCGGGATTGTATGGTTCTGGTGTCGTGGTAGAGCGTTTTGCTGAGTTTAAGGCCGGTATTCATAAGCTGGTCATGCAACAGTTTTTTAGCAAAGAAAATGTCGATAGATTTCTGGCTGAACTGGTCGCTGATAATGCGCAACACCCGCTGGATTTCTCGGATGTTATTGAGAATACGGATTTAGAACCCGTCTACGATAGTCTGGTTGCGACGATTATGGAGTCGTCTTTTGGCAGCATGCTCTCTATGTTTGGTGGTAAGTCTGCACTCGAACCCCTGCGTGAGCCGTTTATTAAAAAAATGACACGTTCTTTGGATGATATTGCTCACAGTGACTCATTTCAGCAAAGTATTCGTTCAAAACTCAACAGCCATGCCGTGTTTGATGATATCCATATGCAAATCGAACATATAGTGGAATCACGTCTTGATGAACTCACGCCGCTAATGGTGAAGAATATGGTTCAAGACATGATACGCACTCATTTAGGCTGGCTAGTGGTCTGGGGTGGGGTGTTTGGCGGCTTGATTGGTTTTATTACCAGCTTTTTACCGATTTAGATGACGGTTTCCTGTCCACTCTGCCAACATCAGGCCAGGGTGTTTTATCAGTTCAAACACCGTTTATATCATCAGTGTGATTTTTGTTATGGCGTGTTTATGGATCCGGCCTTATGGCCGGATCGCCAAGCAGAACAGAGCCGTTATCTGGAACATTTAAATGATGTAGAAGATAAACGCTTTCAACACTTTGTTTCTCCGATTACCCAAGCTGTTCAACAGTTTTTTAAATCGCATCATCAGGGGCTTGATTTCGGTGCAGGACATGCACCGGTGATTACACATGTCTTAAATCAGTCAGGTTTCACCATTGCAGCCTATGACCCGTTATTTTTTAATGATGATGAGCTGTTGAAGCAACAATACGACTATATTTGCAGCTGTGAAGTCATCGAGCATTTCCATCAACCGGCAAACAGTTTTGCTCTGCTCAGAGATTGTTTAAAACCAGGCGGGCGACTATTTTGTATGACGGAGATCTATCATGAGGCGATCGATTTTCATCGCTGGAATTATAAGAATGATCCGACGCATGTATTCATATATCACCGTAATACAATCAGCTATATTGCTGATAAATGTCACTTTAATAAACCGTATATTAATGGACGACTGATTATGTTAGAGGCTAATAGTCGCTAATAAATTGTTGTCGGATAGCTTGCTGATGTTGTGCAGGCAGTATGATGCTAACCACGACTTTATCCGTAAAACTCTGATCGATAATTTCTCCACGTAGTTGTTTGAGCTGGTATTCGAGGAGTTGTAGCTGTGAGTAATCAATCTCTAATGTCATTTCTGCCATTTCTACCCATTTAACGATATCAGCCTCAGCAATCGCTTGTTTTGCTGCTGCGCCATAGGCGCGGGTAAGTCCGCCAGTGCCCAGTTTTACACCGCCAAAATAACGAATTACGCCAATGACTGTATTGATAAGACTTTGTCCTTCCAAAGGAGCGAGTATCGGACGACCCGCTGTACCTGATGGCTCACCGGCATCATGAAAACGTTCAGTTAAAAAGCCTTCTGGTTGGCGAATGCGCCAGGCAAAAGCGAGGTGATTGGCTTGTGGATGTTGTCGAGCGAGTTGACCTAATTTACGGAGGGCGTCATCTTCACTCTGGCAGGGCATAATAACGCCAATAAAACGGGACTTTTTTATTTCATATTCCACCTCAGTGGTGGTCTCAACGGTGTAAAATTCTGTGGCCATGAACACTCGGCTATAGGAAAAAACAAGCCAACAATTTACCATATCGAGCCTAACAACATTTTTGTCGTCAACGAGGCTACATATTATCCGTCATAAAAAGCGTTTGAGCAGACGGTTATCATTATGCTTCAGTAATCAGTTTGGCGATGATAACCGTTGAACATTAAACATCGAGATAACGGAGCAAAACACATTGTCAGAAAGTGCATTTATCGTAGGCCAACGCTGGGTCAGTAATAGCGAAGCAGAGCTTGGTCTGGGTATCATTCAGGAAAGCAGTGGACGTCGTATTGAAGTATTCTTCCCCGCGGCGGCAGAGAGTCGTTTTTATGCTGCTGATAATGCGCCTTTAAGCCGTGTCATCTATTCTGAAGGGGATAAAGTCAGCACGCGTGAGGATGTGAGTTTTGTGATTAGCGCCGTGCAACCCTTTAATGGTTGTTATATCTATCAAGGCGATACCGAGACGGGTGAACCCATCAGTATCCATGAAATGGATCTGGATAGCCGTGTTCACTTTAACCAGCCTCAAGACCGCTTTTTCGCTGGTCAGGTCGATAAAAACAGTCAGTTTGAATTACGTGCAAAAACACTCAATTATCAGCATGAACTCCTAAAATCGCCGGCATATGGCTTATTAGGCGGCCGTGTTCAACTTTTACCACATCAGCTATATATTGCTCAGCAGGTAGCGCAACGATTTGCACCACGTGTGTTACTGGCAGATGAAGTCGGACTCGGTAAAACCATTGAAGCAGGTCTGATTTTGCACAAACAGGTCTTATCCGGTCAGGTCAGACGAGCACTTATCGTTGTGCCAGATGCGTTATTGCATCAATGGTTAGTGGAAATGCTCCGCCGCTTTAATCTGACTTTTACCTTGATTGACCACGAAAGGCACGACGCGCTGCAAGAACTTGATGAAGGCAATCCTTTTGAGAGTGCTCAAATGGTGTTGTGTGGGTTAAATAACCTATTGGCTAACCCACAGATGCAGGTCGACATGTTGGCGACAGAGTGGGATATGTTGATTGTGGATGAAGCGCATCACCTGGCATGGTCACCTGAACAATCAAGTGAGGGTTACCAACTGGTTGAAACGCTCGCGGCTCAGATTCCGGCATTATTATTGTTAACGGCCACCCCTGAACAATTAGGTATTGAAAGTCATTTCGCGCGCCTACGTTTGCTCGACTCTGATAAGTTTTATGATTTTGATGCATTTGTGAAGCAAGAAGCAGCATATCAACCAGTCAGCGAATTAATCGAACAGCTTGATGCCGCAGAAAGTTGGACGCAATTATCACCAGCGCAGCAGTCACAGCTTAAGGAATATCTCGATGAGATGTTATTTGAGCAGTTAAGTGCTGAAGAAGCGTACATCGATACAAAAGTGGATGCCATTCAACAACTTCTCGACAGACATGGCACCGGTCGGGTGCTGTATCGAAATACACGTGATGTGGTGAAAGGCTTCCCGAATCGACTACTTCACCAATATGAATTGCCGCTTCCGGATGCTTTGTCTGATGAAGATCTGAGTCATATTATTTTGCCTGAACAACATTTCACCGATGTTGACTGGTTAAAACACGATAGCCGCGTCAGTTGGCTGGTTGATTTTCTTAAAGCGCATCGCGACGATAAAATCTTAATCATCTGTGCTCAGGCTGACACCGCCCAACAGCTTGAGAACCATCTCAATATCAGTCAAGGCATACGTTCAGCAGTGTTCCATGAAGGGTTGAGCCTGGTGAATCGTGACCGTGCTGCAGCTTATTTTGCAGATGATGAAGATGGGGCGCAGTGCCTTGTTTGTTCCGAGATCGGCAGTGAAGGACGTAACTTTCAGTTTTCACATCATCTGGTGTTATTTGACTTACCGGTTAATCCGGATTTGTTGGAACAACGGATTGGTCGATTGGATCGTATCGGGCAGCATCATGATGTGCATATCCATGTCCCTTATTACGCCGATACAGCACAATCCATTTTATTGCAGTGGTATCACCAGGGTATGAATGCGTTTGAACAGGTGTTGGCTGCAGGACAGCGTATTGCGAATGTGACAAAACCAGCACTGGAAGCCGCCATGGCTGAACCAGCAAACCAGGGTTTATTAGATAGTCTGATACAACAAACACAGGAAGTTTCCGAGCAAACGCTGACAGAACTTCAGTCTGGGCGCCATCGCTTACTTGAGCGTCATTCCTTCAATGAGACTCAGGCAGAATCAGTTGTGGCGGATGTTGAAATGTTATCCCGTTCACTTGAGTTGGCCGGTTTTATGGATGATGTGTTTGATGCCTTCGGCGTAGATCAACATCCTCATAGCACAGACAGCATTATCATCGAACCTGGCACGCATATGCAGACACAGTTCCCGGAACTGCCAGATGAAGGACTGACTGCGACCTATCAACGCCACAAAGCACTGGGTCGTGAGGATATGAGCTTTCTGACATGGGAACATCCTATGGTGCTGGGCGCAATGGATATGGTATTGAATAGTGATTTAGGCAATAGTGCATTTTGTACCTTAGCAACTGATGAGGTGAAAGCCGGCAGTTTATTACTGGAAGCCATATTTGTTATGCGCACTATTTCGGAACGAGATCTACAGATTCAACGCTTTATTTCTGAAAGCCACATTAGACTGGTGGTGGATGAACGTGGTAAACAATACCAAACCGTGTTTGATGAGCATGATTTCAATAAAATAGCCGGTCGCATCCCAAGAGCAACAGCTCAGGAATTGATTCGTCATGCCCGTGGCCCTGTCGAGAACTTGCTCGCCCAGGCCAAAAATGCGGTGACAGACATGGAAGACACATTAAAGCAGGAAGCACTGGCTAATATGAATAATGAGTTGGAGCAGGAGTATCAGCGTTTGAGTGCCTTGGCAAAAGTCAACCCGAATATCCGACAACAAGAGCTGGATTATTTGAAACAGCGCCAGGAAAAGTTGAATGCTGGCATTCAATCAGCCTCATTATCGCTGGATGCCATACGGGTGGCTATTGTGACTGATCCCACTAACTAAAGAGACAGATATCAGAATGGTCAAGCTGAAAAAAGTTGTTATACCACTCATTATTTTTGGCCTGACTGTTCTGATTGTGGCTGCACTTATTGCCACTAAACCAAAAGCAACAGCCAAAGACACCAAACAAAAAGCCTGGCTGGTGAATGCCATTCCCGCTGAGTTCCAAACAATACGTCCACAAATAACTGTGTATGGTCGGATTGAAACTCCACGTGATGCCAATCTTAAAGCGGCTGTTGAAGCTGATGTTGAATCAGTAATGGTGCTGGAAGGTGAAACTGTTGATCGAGGTGAATTACTACTGCAGCTTGATAAAACGGATGTTGAACTCGTCAAGCAGCAGCGCCAAGCTGATGTGGATGAAATTATTGCTTCAATTGCCAATGAAAATGTGCGTTATCAACGCGACCTTAACTTGCTGGATAATCAGAAGCAGTTAGTCAATCTGGCAGATAATGCGGTTCAGCGAGCTAAAAAACTCGAGCAAAACAAGCTGACATCTCGCGCCACACTGGATGAGTCCTTATCAGCTTACCAACAACAAGTGCTGGCACTTAAACAATTACAGAATGATATCGCCGAGCATCCTTCACGACTGGCACAGCTAGAAGCGGCTAAAAAACGAGCTGAAGCCTTACTCAAACAGAGTGAGGTGAATCTGGGACGTACCGATATACTTGCTCCTTTTGCGAGTCGTGTTGCGACATTGAATGTTGCTATTGGCGATCGTGTTAGGCCAGGCGATAGTCTGATTAAGGTTTATGATCTAAATAATCTAGAGGTACGAGCCCAAATTCCCGGCCGTTACAGCCAGAAAATTCGTAAGATGTTGGAAAACGGGCAACAAATCATCGCCTCCACTGTCATTGACGGTGAGCCAATCAAGTTAGAATTAAAGCGACTCTCAGGAGAAGTCAGACTTGATAGTGGAGGGGTTGATGGCTTGTTCCGGCTAATGAATCATAGCAACACATTACCTTTAGGCACGTTTGTCGAACTGCAGCTCCAACTCGCAGAACAACAGCATGTTATTAAACTGCCTTTTAGTGCGCTATACGGGCTGGATCGTATCTATGTGATAGAGGATGGACATTTAAAAGCCATGACCATCGAGCGGGTGGGGGAAGTCATCACGGAAGATAATATTCAGCAATTGTTAATCCGAAGTGATGCTATACAAGCGGGTGACTTAATCGTGACGACACAGCTTCCTAATGCCATCACGGGTTTAGCGGTTGAGACTGCCCTGTGAGCCTGCCGGCACATCGCACAGATATCATTGGTATTTTTGCCCAGCATAAGGTAGCGGCAAACCTACTCATGCTGATGATGTTAATCGGTGGGTTTGTGTCGTTAAGTAAACTCAATACGCAATTTTTCCCTAACTTTGCACTTGATGTGATTACCGTCAGTGTTGTCTGGCGTGGGGCCAGCGCTGAAGATGTAGAAGATGCGTTGACCAGTCGCATTGAGCAAGAGCTCCGCACCATCGACTACGTCGATAAAATGACCTCAACTTCATCCTACGGCTCGTCTCTGGTGACTCTGGAGTTTGAAGAGGGTACAGAGATGGGACAGGCGCTTGATCAGGTAAAAGATCATGTCGCTCGTTTGCGAAATCTGCCTAGTGATGCTGAAACACCTGAAATCAGTATTGTGACGCGATACGATAACGTCGCCAGATTATTGGTGACGACAGATGGCCACTTAGATGAGTTACGTGGACTGGTGCATCAAATTGAGCATGAGTTGCTTGATGCCGGCATTTCCAGAGTCAATATCACTGGATTACCTGATGAAGAAATGGCGATTAAAGTCAGCACTTCAACACTAGAGTCATTGGGTTTGAGTTTTGGTGATGTCAGTCAACGTGTCGCTGACCAAAGTCAGGATTTGCCTGCCGGGGAGATTGGTAATGGTGAAACTGCACGCCAAATCCGTAGTCTCGATCAACGCCGTGATGCTGATGCCTTTGGTGATATCTCCCTAAAAAGTGATTATGAGGGGCGCGTTTTACTGATTGAGGATGTGGCCGATGTTGAGCGTCGTGCCATGCGTGATCAGGTCAAGGTGTTTTATCATGGCCAACCCGCCGTTGAGATTGAACTGCTGCGAACCGAAAATGCTGATGCATTGGCCTCTGCCAGGATTATGGAAAACTGGCTAGAACAAGCCAGACCCACTTTACCCAAAGGCGTGGATATTAGAGTCTATGATGCCAGTTGGTCATTGATTCAGGAGCGTATAAATCTGCTTCTCAGTAATGGTTTGGGCGGACTTCTCCTGGTATTAGCGATTCTCTTTTTATTTTTGCATGGCAGAGTCGCTTTCTGGGTGGCCGTGGGTATTCCCGTGTCTTTCATGGCAGCGTTGACCGTTTTGTACATGCTCGGCGGCAGCATCAATATGATCAGCTTGTTTGCTTTGATCATGGCATTGGGCATTATTGTCGATGATGCCATCGTGGTGGGCGAAGATGCGTTATCTCACTACCAAAGTGGAGAGCGGTCCTTGTCCGCTGCAGAAGGTGGCGCAAGGCGCATGTTAGCGCCGGTTATCTCATCGTCATTAACGACTATTGCTGCTTTTCTGCCATTGATGCTGATAAGCGGTGTGATTGGCAATATTCTGTTTGATATTCCTTTTGTGGTGATCTGTGTGATTATTGCCTCGCTTGTGGAGAGTTTTTTAATACTTCCCGGGCACTTACGCCACACTTTTCACAGTATGCATCATGATAAGCCAGGTCAGTTGAGAGTCTGGCTTGATGATAAATTTGAACAATTTCGTGAACAATTTTTTAGGCCTCTGGTTACTCTGGCTGTTAAAAATAGTGTGGTCACGATCAGTCTCACATTGGCGATATTGATTCTGTCTATCAGCCTGCTGGCCAGTGGTAGAATTTTATTTAACTTTTTCCCCTCGCCAGAAGGCACAACCATTACAGCGAATGCCCGTTTCGTGGCAGGCACCCCGAAGCAAGATGTTGAGCAATTTTTGCAGCACATCAATCTGGCTTTGGATAAAGCAGAGGCTGATTACGAGCAAAATATCGTCAAGATGGCTGTGACACGTTTAGGGAGTGCATCTTCTGCCAATTCTAATGTCAGTAGCAGTCAGGCGGATGAGCGTTTTGGCTCTGTTCAACTGGAGATGATTTCGCCTGATAAACGCGATATTAGAAACAAAGCGTTCATTCATGACTGGCGACAATATATCGAGCTTCCGCCCGGGATTGAAACGTTTACGATTAGTGAAATGCGTGGCGGTCCACCGGGTAGTGATATTGATATTCGTCTGAGTGGCGCGACAGCTGAGCAGTTAAAAAAAGCCTCACATGAGATCGCCGAGAAGTTAAAAAACTATGCCGGTGTCAGTGCGATTGAAGATGATATGCCCTATGGTCAGGAACAGTTAATCTATCGCATCAAAGGGCAAGGCGATGTGCTGGGATTGACTGTTGAAAATGTGGGACGTCAATTACGAGCAGCATTTGATGGTCAGTTAGTTCAGATATTTCAGGATGGTGATGATGAAGTAGAAGTGCGCATTATGCTACCTGATGCAGAACGCAATACGCTAGCGACATTAGAAAATTTTATGCTCAGATTGCCTAACGGTGGCAGTGCACCGTTATCCAGTGTGGTTGAGTTTGAGTCTCGGCGAGGCTTTGATGTACTCAGACATACCGATACCCAACTAGCCATACATATCACGGCGACCGTTGATGCTGTGGTGAATAATAATAATGCCATTCTAAATGATATGAAAGCTTCGTTTTTACCGGCCTTATCCTCTAAGTATGGGGTGAAAATAGCGTACGAAGGTCGTGCCGAAGAACAAGCAGAGACCATGACTGATATGGCCCAAGGCACGTTGCTGGCTTTTGTGATGATTTACCTGGTGCTGGCTTGGGTCTTTTCCTCTTACGGCTGGCCATTGGTTGTCATGGCAGCCATTCCATTTGGTCTTATCGGTGCTTTAATCGGTCATTGGTTATTGGGTATTGATCTGACCATTTTGTCTTTGTTTGGTATTTTTGGTCTGTCAGGCATTGTGGTGAATGATTCCATCATTCTGGTGACGTTTTTCAAACAATTGAGAGAGTCTGGCCTTGCGACACATCAAGCCATTATCGAAGCGTCTACACAACGACTTCGCGCGGTATTATTGACTTCACTGACCACCATTGCCGGATTGACACCATTATTATTTGAAACCTCGTTACAGGCACAATTTCTCATTCCAATGGCTGTATCTATGTCATTTGGTTTGATGTTTTCAACAGTATTAGTGTTATTGGTCATACCTGCGATGCTGGCTGTTTATGAGCAGATGGCAGATAAGTTTCTACCGAAGCGAACACAAACAGTGACAATTTGATACTGTATTAAGTCTGACTTAATAATCACGGTGCATGCTGCTTAAATTTGAGCGAACAGCATTGAGTTAAGGATTTTACATGCGACGATATACACCTATTGTGATGGCCGCTTTTATAAGCACTTTCAGCCCGCTCACTTCTTTTGCAAACGATGCAGAATCCGTCAGCAAAGTGCCTTATTCTGCCGGACTGGATCTGGCTTCACTCACTGATAAAGTGTATCAGCGTCTACCCGGCCTGCTAGCTGAAGGTAAGTATCAGCAGCTGCAGCAGGCAAATGACTCATACAGCAATAGCTTATTTGCAGAACCTATCACCGGTAATTTAAGTCTGTTTAGTGATGAAGTTGGTACTGGACGAGGTTCTCAAGAGTGGGAAGGGGGAGTGGACTTACCGCTTTGGTTACCCGGCCAAAAACAACAGCAACAAGCATTGTCAGCAAAAATAGCGGCTGAACTTCCTGCCTATCAGCAAGCATTGAAACTGGAAGCCTCGGGTGAAGTGAGGCAGCAAATCTGGCAAGTAAAATTAGCTGAAGCGCAGTTAGAACAAGCGAAACTGACTTGGGAAACCGCGAAAAAGTTACAAAACGATGTGGAGTCCCGGGTAAAAGCGGGGGATCTTGCTTCAACTGAACGACTACTGGCAGGCAGTAACACGCTGGAAGCACATAGCAAAATGGTCAATGCAGCATCGTTGCTTCAACAACGGTTGAAAATTTATCAACTGATTACCGGTGAAAACACCCTGCCAAAACAGGTCGAAGAAACCGTCATCACCCCTTCCGAAGACGTACAACAACATCCACAGTTGCAGTTACAGGATCAGTTGATAGCCAGATTACAGGCACAAATGGGACTGGCACAATATGACGGTGCAGTAAATCCTAGCCTGTCTGTTGGCGTCAGACGAGAACGGGGTGATAGAGCGGAAGACTATACCAATAGCTTGGGTATCGGGTTTAGCATGGCGTTGGATGATAAGGCATACAGGCAGCCTGCCATCGCTCAAGCCTCAGCCGAACTAGCTGATGCTCAGGTGACACGTCAATCATTATGGCGTGATCTAAAAACACGACAAGTCGCTGCTCATGAAGAATTAAACAGTAGTCGGCAGCAGCTGGATTTGATCACGGAACAAAATAAAACTACCCAGCAGTATTATCAATTACAAAAGCGCGCCTTTGATTTAGGTGAAATTAATTTGATTGATTTATTGCGCAGTCAGGCGTTGGCTAATGATAATGAGAGCAGAAAGCGCCTGTTGGAAGTACAAATAAAGCAACAGATTTCTGAATTAAATCAATCGCATGGGATAATCCTGTCTAATAATTAATAAAGCTTTTTAAGCTTAATTTTTCGTTAAGCTTTCTTTTTTAATCTAGCCTCCATACCACCTCCAAAGGGGAATTTTATGGAAGCTAGATCGTTGGCACAGTCTGTCAATAAAAGCCGCTCTGAACGCGTCGCAGAGCGACAAATTATTCAGCCTGTTTTTCCACTCACACTGGCAAAAGCCAATGAGCCGGGACGAATGGACGCTGAACAATTTATTTATCAGCGCTTTGAAAAACAACACGGTGCAGAGATCAGCCATTTTCTGCCGTTTATCTTGTCTGCCAGGACAGGTGGTTTAGTTTCAGCAGCACTTGGTTTCCAGCCAGCCAGTTATTCATCACATCTTTTTCTTGAATATTATCTTGATAATGATATTCAAACGACGCTCAGTATTCTTACCCAAACAGTCGTTCAACGTGATGCCATTGTAGAAATCGGAAACTTGGCCTCAGGACGACAACGTGCGACTCAGACCTTATTTTTACTTCTTGCTGAGTTGTTCTATCAAGCCGGTTATGAATGGGTTGTGTTTACGGCTAATTCAGCCGTTTCTCAGTGGTTGGCGAAATTAGATATTGAGACTATTGCCATCCGTGTTGCAGACCCAACCAGGTTGCCAGATAAAGGGGCAAGCTGGGGTAGTTATTACGATGATAAGCCTGTTGTGGTGGCCAGTCATATTCGCCAGACCATGGCAAAACTTAACAACAACCCCCTTATGTTGTATTTACGTCAGAGCTACCAACATCAATTAAATGAATTTGTCGCGAGTTTTCGTCATGACTGAGTTAGTCGAACGTTTACGTCGGATTGCGACACAACAGCCGAACGCACTGGCCTTGCAGGACCCATATCATCAGCTGACTTGGCGTCAGATGATAGACGAAGTGGATAGACTAACTGAACTGCTATTACCTTATACACAGAATGTCGTTGCCTTATATGCCGACAACAGTGTCGACTGGGCGTGTATTGATCTGGCCTGTTATGAAGCCGGCGTCATCAGTTTGCCTATTCCAGCCTTTTTTTCGGCAGAACAACAACATCATGCCATCAGTGAAAGTGGCACATTAGCGTTAATCGAATCGAAAGGCACGACATTATTTCAATCACTCAAGCTGTTTGACCAGTTGCATCTGTCGTTAACGGACAATCTGATTTTGTTTCCATTAGCCAAGAAAGGTCATAGTCAAATTCCAGAGAAAACCCAAAAAATTACCTTTACATCGGGTTCTACTGGTCAGCCTAAAGGGGTGTGTATGAGCACAGATAATCAATTAGCTGTGGCTGATGCCATTATCCAACGTACAGAATTACAAGCTATCAAACACCTGTGTGTATTACCGCTGACCACCTTATTGGAAAACCTAGCCGGCATTTACGCACCTTTGCTAAGCAGAGGATCGGTCACCTTATTACCAGCAGCCGAGCTTGGCTTTAATGGTGGACGAGGTTTTGATGTTCAGCAATTTTTACAAACGCTGAGCAAACATCAGCCAGAAAGTGTGGTGTTATTACCCGAATTATTACTGACTCTGGTGTCAGCCACTGAAACAGGCTGGCCAGTACCTGATAGTTTGAAATTTATTGCCGTGGGTGGCAGCCGTGTATCTGCAGACTTGTTACGGAAAGCTGGTGATTTAGGCTTACCGGTTTTTGAGGGTTATGGCTTATCTGAATGTAGCTCGGTGGTCAGTCTGAATAGCCCAAATTATCGGCAAATAGGCAGTGTCGGTCAGTGTCTTGACCATGTAAAAGTCAGTATTGAGTCCGGTGAAATCATTGTTAAAGGTAACTGCTTTTTAGGCTATATCAATCATCCTGATAGTTGGTATCCGCAGCAGATAAATACCGGCGATTTAGGTTTTATAGATGACAACCATTATTTGCATATTAACGGGCGCCGTAAAAATCTATTAATCAGTAGCTTTGGCAGAAATATCAATCCGGAGTGGGTGGAAAGCGAGTTATTGGCAAATCCTATTCTGGCCTATTGCACGGTGATTGGAGATGCAAAATCACATTGCAGTGTCTTAGTTCAGCCTCGTTTTGACACTACCACCGATGCGATGATTGACCAATGGATAGCCCTGGTCAACAAACGCCTACCGGATTACGCGCAACTAGCAGACTGGCAGCGCTTTGAATGGCCACTCAGTGTGGAAAACGGCACGTTGACGGCAAATGGTCGTCCCGTCAGAACACAAATTCTAGACAGCTACTCTCACCAAATAAATGCTTTATACAAGGAGCAGGCATAAATGCTTTTTTTCGATAGATTACAAACAGAAACAGCGGCAGCACGTGAGCAATTATTCAGTGCACCGATCATTGCCAAAGCGATGACAGGCGATATCACTACCGAGCTTTATATTAACTTTCTGACACAAGCCTATCATCACGTTAAACATACCGTGCCACTTTTGATGAGTGTTGGTGGTGTCTTACCTGAACAAAAAGAATGGTTACGTAATGCGGTGGCTGAATATATTGAAGAAGAATTAGGCCATCAGGAGTGGATACTGAACGATATCGCCGCCTGTGGTGCTGATAAAGAAGCGGTCAGACACAGTCAACCAAATCTGCAGACAGAAATGATGGTCGCCTATGCTTATGACATGGTACATCGCATCAATCCACTAGGTTTTTTTGGCATGGTACATGTCTTGGAAGGCACTAGTATCACCACAGCGGATAAAGCCGCAGAAAGTATTCAAAATGCACTAGGTTTACCGACTAAAGCCTTTAGTTATCTGCGATCACATGGGGCGCTGGATCAGGATCATGTCAAATTCTTCGAAGGGCTGATGAATCAAATCACCGATCCCGCCGAACAAGATCTCATTATTCACAGTGCCAAACGCTTTTATTATCTCTACGGCAATATCTTCCGTAGCCTGACTGAAGAGAAGATGCCATGCACAGTCTGAGAGATGTCACCATTCTGATTACCGGTGCAGCCGGTGGTATCGGGCAAAAGTTAGCTAAGGCATTACACGATCAGGGGGCTAAGCTGATATTGACGGATATCAATGCAGACAAACTAACTGAACTGAAAGCCAGCTTAGGCGAAAAGCATGACGACTTTGTCGCTGACGTTAGTGAGACAACGCAGCGCCAGTCACTGGTGGATTATTGTGAAAACCTGCCTTATCCGCTGCAAATGATCATTAATCTGGCGGGTATCAACCGTTTTGCTGCCATCACCGATCATTCAGATAACGATATTGAACGGATGTTAACAATTAATCTGAGTTCACAGATTGCACTGACACGCGATTTCATTCCTTTACTGGAAAAAAATGCACCATCAACCATCGTCAATGTTGGCTCTATTCTGGGAAGTATCGGCATGCCCGGTTATAGCGTCTATTGTGCTACCAAGTTTGGCTTGCGGGGTTTTAGTGAAGCCCTTCATCGTGAACTGGCTGGCAGCGGAGTGGATGTGCGTTACTTTGCACCTCGCGCCACAAAAACAGCGCTTAATAACGACAATGTCAATGAACTGAACAAAGCATTAGGCAGTGCGATGGACAGCCCTGAGCAAGTAGCGAATGCCATTGTCGACTTTTTGCTTACGGATAAACGAAGACATTATTTTGGCTGGCCTGAAAAACTGTTTGTCAGAATCAACAGTATCCTGCCAGGCATTGTTGATAAATCAATTATCAAACAACTACCTATCATAAAACGTTATTTTTAATGGAGAAAATGATGAAAGCGTATATATTCTCAATGATTCTGGGGCTGGTGAGTCTACCTGTCAGTGCCGATGTGATGCAAAGTGTTGCTGATTTGCAGCATGACTGGGCTAAAGTGAATTACACTTTAACAGGTGATGCACAAGAAAAAGCCTTTGAAAGCTTGGTTGAAAAAGCGAATAGCGTGGTGAAGCAATATCCAGATGCGGCGGAATCACATATCTGGCGTGGCATTATCGAATCAAGTTATGCCGGTGCCAAAGGTGGTCTTGGTGCTTTATCACTTGCCAAAGCCGCAAAAGCAGACCTTGAACAGGCGATGAAACTAGATGATACAGCACTGGACGGTTCGGCTTATACCAGCCTTGGAACCTTGTATGCAAAAGTGCCTGGTTGGCCTATTGGGTTTGGCGATGATGACAAAGCCGAAGTGATGTTGAAAAAAGCCTTGACCATCAATCCAACGGGCATAGATAGTAATTTTTTCTATGCACAGTATTTAATAGATAATAACCAGTATAAAGAAGCAGAAACTTATCTGTTAAAAGCTCAACAAGCACCTGCCAGACTAACTAGACCCCTTGCAGATGAAGGAAGACAGCAAGAAATCGAAAAAGCCTTACAGCAGGTCAGATACAAACTAGGGAATGATCAACATGCAGGTATTACTCATTGAAGATGATGTTTCACTCGCAAAAGGCTTACAAACCAGTCTGAAAAACGAAGGTTTTATCGTTAATCATTTGAGTGAAGGTAAGCAAGCCATTAATAGTATTGCTTCTTCTGAGCCGGATATTGTGGTGTTGGATCTGGGCCTGCCAGATATGGACGGTAATGAAGTCCTGAAACAAATTCGACGGCGTAATGCTGAATTACCGGTATTAATTTTAACGGCACGTAATTCTATTCAGGATAAAGTCGCAGGGCTCGATAGTGGCGCAGATGATTATCTGGCCAAACCGTTTGAAATGGATGAGTTACTTGCGCGCCTGCGTGTACTGGAACGCAGGCTCAGTAGCCTGAAACATGCTGATCTGACCGTAGGTAATGTGTCCATCGATACTCGTGCCCAGCAGGTGAAAGTTAACGGTGAGAATGTCGACTTTTTTCGTCGTGAATACATGCTGTTAAAAATGCTGATGGAGAATGTTGGCCGAGTGCAGACCCGCGATAGCATGGAAAGTAAGCTTTACAGCTGGGGAGAGGAAATCGCCAGTAATGCGATTGAAGTCCACATTCATCATTTAAGAAAGAAACTCCCTGAGAACTTCATCACAACCGTGCGTGGTGTGGGTTACACAATTAAAACGCAATGAAGTCTATTCGTCTGTATTTATTATTGGCGTTATTGGCCACAATAACGCTGGTAAACTTTGTATCGTTATTGCATGGCTACCAATCAAGCATGCATAAAGCACAAACATTGTTTGATTCCCGGTTAGAAAGTACCGCGATTTTGATTGCCTCTGCCAACTCGCGTCAGCTTGGTAAAGCAACCGTTACCAATCAGCAAACGCCTTATACCTTTTTTCAGATAATTGATGATAAAGGGGCTTTGCTAACACGTTCGGAAAATGCACCCGATAGCGTACTTAGCGACCTTGATGAAGGCTTTCAGAATACGAATTTTGGTAGCTATCGCTGGCGAAATTATGTATACCGTGACAAGGTTTTACAGCGATGGATCGTAGTAGCCGAGCGTATCGATATTCGTTATATGCTGGCTGAAGATGTGGTGATGGAATCATTACTGCCTATTGTGATGGTAATACCTGTAGCCGCATTAATTATCTGGTTTGCAGTAGGGATTGGCCTTAAACCGCTCAATACCTTTGCCAGCCAATTGAGTGAGAGAAGAGCAGATGATCTCCGGCCTATCGAACTGGAGCGTGTGCCAAAAGAATTAACGACTGTGGTGAATAATACGAACAGTCTGTTATTGCGTTTGGCAGAGGCTTTTGACCGAGAACAGCGTTTCTCAGCCGATGCGGCACATGAGTTACGTACCCCCGTCAGCGTGCTCAAAGTGCATTTACATAATTTGCGAGCAAGATTGGGTAATGATGACGAAGACATCATCTTATTGCGTGATGGTGTTGAACGTATGGGACATCTGATCGAACAGATTCTTGCTTTATACCGAACATCACCCGATCAGGCGGCAGTCAAGTTTGAGAGTGTGGATTTATTTAAATTAGTTCAATCACTTATCGCTCGAAGTTATCATGCTTTTGAGTCTAAACAGCAAGAGATAGAAATGGATGGGGAGTCACACATCATCGAAGGTAATGTGTTTGCACTGGAAACGCTGATAAGCAATTTACTAAATAATGCGAATAAATACACACCGGAGAAAGGTCGTATTCATGTGGTGGTGAGGCGTCATGAAGAAGGGGTGTTATTTCGAGTCGAAGACTCTGGTCCAGGCATACCTGAAGAACAGTATCAGCGTGTATTTGAACGTTTTTATCGCCTGCATGGTGATCAGCACAATAGTGGTGTCATTGGCTGTGGACTTGGCTTGACTATTGTTAAACATATTGTTGATTTACATCATGCCCATATTCAGTTGGGGACATCCGCTTGGGGCCATGGATTAAAAGTCGATGTTATATTTCCTCTGAGAGCAGTCAATTATGCGTAGAGTTGGTTTGTTTTTATGCTTATCGTTTTTGGTAATGCCGGTGTTGGCTGGCCCTCCCGTGATTGAAATCGAAATTCGTGATCATCTTTTCTTTCCCGATGAAGTCAAAATCCCTGCCAATACCAAAGTCAAACTGTTGGTGAAAAATATGGATCCGACAGCTGAAGAGTTTGAAAGTTATGAACTAAACCGGGAGAAGGTAATTGCAGGCAATAGTCAGGCATTTATCTTTATTGGTCCACTTCCGGCCGGTGTGTATCCGTTCTTTGGCGAATTTTTCCCTAAAACGGCACAAGGCAAGGTCATAGCGGAGTAAATGACGTGTTACTGAATGCAGTAGTGATTGTTTTGCGCGAGGTGTTAGAAGCCTCATTAATTATTAGTGTATTTCTGGCGCTGAGTCAGATTTTGAATCGCAGTTTAAAATGGATGTTATTGGCATTAATCCTGGGGCTGATAAGCGGCGTTATTTATGCGCTAACGATTCGTCATGTATCAATGGCTTTTGGTGGTATTGGGCAGGAGCTTGTCAATGCCTCGATAAATATTCTGATTTTTATAGCCTTGCTCTTTTTTGTCTATGTGGTGCCTCACCAAAATGACAGACGTTGTCGAGTTTTGACCATTCTGGCCATTATGAGCACCGTTATTTTGGCTATGATGCGCGAAGGATCTGAAGTGTTGTTATTTATCACTGGATTCTTTGGCGTACCGGATTTACTAGGGCCAGTATTAATGGGCGGTGCGGTTGGCGCCGGTCTGGGTGTCAGTGTGGGGGTGTTCATTTATTATTTTATTGTGAACCTTATCCCCCGACATGGTGTGTGGGTTGGCTATCTATTATTGTTATTTGTGGCGGGAAGCTTAATGTCGCAAGCGATAGAGTTCCTGATTCAGGCAGATCTATTCACCTCATCAGAACCTATCTGGAATAGCTCTAATATCATTGATGAACATTCTGTGGCCGGGCAACTTCTGTTTGCATTAGTAGGCTATGAAGCCACCCCTCAAATTAGTCAGGTTATTGCCTACCTTTTCAGTATGGCTACCTTGTTTTGTGTGGCGATGTTCAGCTTTATAAAGCGAGACCGAAACTCATGAAATACCGTTTAATCACCATTGCTAGTGCTTTATTTCTTACACCTCTCCTGGTGCAGGCTGATGGTTCATCCATTGATAAAATCTACCATCCCTATGTGCAGCCATTAGAAAAAGAAGTCGAGTGGCGGATGATTAGCGCTGAAGGCGACAGTTTACAAAAACTCAGTTATGGGCAGTCATTGTCTGATCGACTCTATGTTGAAGGCTATCTTACCGCCAGTGAAGAAAACGATAATTTTCGTTTGCATAGCTATGAACTCGAAGCAAAGTGGCAACTAAGCGAGCAGGGAGAGTACTCGATAGACTGGGGACTGGTCACCGAGCTTGAAAAATCCAATATTCGTGATCAATGGGAAGCAGCTACTGGACTACTCATGGAAAAACAATGGGGTAGATGGGTAGGCGCTGCGAATCTGTGGTTAGAATACGAGTGGGGTGATGATATTGAGGAAGAGCTTGAAACAGCCTTAGGCATGCAAGCTCGTTATCGTTTATCCCCCAGCTTTGAACCTGCTGTCGAATATTATGCTGGTGATGAAACTCGTGCTATTGGTCCGGTTGCACTGGGCGATATTCGCTTTTCTGCAGGAAAAAAACTTCACTGGGAAACCGGGGTATTATTTGGTGTGGGCAAACAGTCCCCTGATGCCACATTACGTTTTCTGACTGAGTTTGAATTTTAGTCAATGTAAAGTTTTGTTAATCATTTAAGGTTTTGTTAATAAGCCATCACTAATATGACGACTATCTCATGAGAGTAGAGCCAAGTGATGCAAACAGGGATAATAAAACACCCGATCGAGATAGACAGTGGGCTGGCAAGCCTTATCAACACACATCTTCAAATACCACATCTGACAAACACAGTTTTGACTTTCCGTTTGAAAAAATCACCTGTGTTTTTTCCTCAAAACTGCCATCTATTCGGCTATCTGATAACGACCATACAAGCTCTGGCTCCCCACATACACTCTTTGGTCTTTACGCTTATTTCATCTCTCTTTTATTCAGGAAAACATGATGTTTAGTAATATATTGCGCCCCTTATTGATGACGATGACTCTTGGTTTATCATCGATCCCTGCATATGCGCAAAGTTTGCAGCTGGATAAAACCCAAATGGACAATCTTGGGGTGTCATATCAGGCTGCGGTATCCGTTTCTGAAACTAAAAGTCATCATTATCCCGCCAAAGTGTCTGTGCCTAATGCGAACCGCCATATTGTTCATACCAGTCAGGAAGGTGTCGTCACCCAAATGTTAGTAGCTGAAGGCGATGTTGTTAAGGCAGGTCAAGTGCTGGCCACACTTAATAGTCCAGCCTTGTTGACGCTACAAACCCAATATTTACAGGCTGAGGGCTTGTTATCGCAATTACTGACCGAGATGCAGCGTGATAAACAATTATTTAATGAAGGCATTATTGCCGAGCGTCGTTATCTGGATGCCAAAACACGCTACCAACAGCAAAAAACACTGGTTGATAGTCAAATTAAAACGCTGCAGCTAGCTGGAATGCCATTAGAAGCCATTAAAACATTAAAGCAACAACAAACCATGGACAGCCACTTACACGTTCGCGCCGCCAGTGATGGTGTGGTCATGGCACAAAATGCGGTGATTGGCCAACGGGTAATGGCATCAGATGTTTTATATGAAGTGGCCGATTTATCAACGCTCTGGTTGGAAATCCATGTACCACTTGCCATCGCCAGTAACGTTAATACTGGCACAAAAGTGGTAGTGTGCGACAGAGATGTCTCAGCTGCTGTTATGACAGTCGGTAGGCAAGTTCATGATATTGATCAGGGCGTGTTAGTTCGCGCACAAACGTCAGTACATACAGAATTGTTGACGCCCGGTGAATTTGTACAGGTTTGTTTTGTGCAAAATAACAGTTCTGTGCTTTATGAGATTCCCTACAAAGCCATATTACGTATCGACGGCATAACCCATATCTTTTATTTTGATGGTCAATCCATCAGTCTGCGCCCTGTGCATATCATTTCTCAATCAGACAATAAAGTGACTGTATCAGATGAATTCTTAAGTACAGGCTATGTGGTAGAAGAAGGCGTGTCCTCACTTAAATCTGCCTGGCAAGCAGTAGGAGAATAGACATGGATGGTCTTATTCGTTTTTCATTGATGCAGCGTCTGATGATGCTGATTCTGGTAGTCGTTCTGATCGGCTTTGGCTGGAAAGCCTTTAACGATACACCGATTGATGCCTTTCCAGACGTCTCGACAACACAGGTAAAGATTATCCTCAAAGCCCCGGGTATGACGCCGGAAGAGGTGGAAAGCCGCATTACCGCTTTAGTCGAAGTTGAGATGTTGGGGATCCCCAAACAACGCAT
>NZ_DDNT01000021.1:325217-329296 GCF_002341285.1 Methylophaga sp. UBA2513
TTGGGGATCCCCAAACAACGCATGTTACGTTCAGTTGTTAAGTATGGCCTGACAGATATTACCGTTGATTTTGAAGAGGGCACGGATATTTACTGGGCCCGCCAACAAGTCGCTGAACGTCTTTCAGCCATTAACGATACCTTACCAGCCGATATTCAAGGTGGACTGGCACCGTTAACGACACCTTTAGGTGAAATGTTTATGTTTACAGTAAACAGTCCCACGTTGGATTTAATGCAGCGACGTGAATTACTGGATTGGGTTATCAGACCAGCCTTGCGTAGCGTCGAAGGTGTGGCTGATGTGAATTCATTAGGCGGTTATGTCAAAACTTTTGAAATTATTCCGGATTTAGCCAAGCTGGCTGCATTAAATATCAGCCTTGCCGACATCCAGCACACATTGGAAATGAATAATCGTAATGATGGGGCAGGACGCATCGATGAAGGCGAAGAGGTATTACTGGTTCGTGCACAAGGCAGTCTACAAAATCTGGATGATATAAAACGTTTAGTGGTTAAGTCAGATGCAAATGAACCCGTTTTATTGTCACAAGTGGCAGAATGCCGAATTGGTTCGCTGACACGTTATGGTGCGGTCAGTGCCAATGGACAGGGGGAGGCCGTTCAAGGTCTGGTATTGGGTTTGCGCGGTGCTAATGCCAAGAAGGTTGTCGCCGGTATCGAAAAACGTCTCGCCGAGTTACAACCCTCATTACCAGATGATGTGACGATCGATGTCTTTTACAACCGTGGCGAACTGGTCGCTGATGCCATTCATGGCGTGAATAAAGCATTGATTGAAGCCGTCGTATTAGTCTTGGTGTTTTTACTGTTATTCCTCGGTGATATCCGTGCGGCTATTGTGGTAGCGCTTGTGTTACCACTATCTGCCATGATTACTTTTATCATGATGCGTCAGTTTGGTTTATCAGCCAACTTGATGAGTTTAGGTGGTTTAACCATTGCCATCGGTATGCTGGTTGATGCCGCCGTGGTTGTGGTTGAAAACATCGTTTCACAATTAGCAGATAAATCACGGGCTGCGGTGCTGCCAAGACTGCATTTAATTTATCGTGCAGTGAAAAATGTCTCGGTCCCTGTCACCTCAGGCATCATCATTATCGTTATTGTTTTTCTGCCATTACTGACTTTACAGGGGCTGGAAGGAAAGCTGTTTATTCCCGTGGCCTTGACGATTGTATTTGCACTGGCCGGCTCCTTACTTTTATCACTGACAGTGATTCCTGTGCTGGCCTCTTTTTTACTGAAACACGTCTCTCATGATGAACCGTTGTTACCGAGACTATTAAAAAGACTCTATTCACCGGTATTAGCCTGGTCTCTGGATCATACAAAAAGCGTGGTGGTGATAGCGTTACTGTTATTAGCATTTGCTGCCGTTTTATACACCCAAGTGGGTAAAGCCTTTATGCCGGTAATGGACGAGGGCGACTTGATTGTGCAATTAGAAAAATTGCCTTCAATCACCTTGGAGCAGTCAGTCGCTTTAGATAAACGCGTGCAACAGACATTATTAAAAAATGTGCCGGAAATTACTGGCGTAGTGGCTAGAACAGGGGCAGATGAACTCGGGTTAGACCCAATGGGATTAAACGAAACAGATATGTTTTTAATCCTGAAACCACGTGAGCAATGGCAAGTTGCAACAAAAGAAGACTTAAAGCTAAAAATAAGGCAGGTTCTGGAACAATTTCCAGGTTTGAATTACGGGTTTACACAACCAATTGAAATGCGTGTGTCAGAAATGCTCACGGGTGTCAGAGGTGATCTTGCCATCAAAATATTTGGTGAAGACGGTGAAACGCTCAATGAGCTAGCGAAACAGGTTGTGCAGGTCGTTTCCGGTATTCAAGGCGCTGAAGATGTCATCACCAGCCAGAATGATGGGGCGCAGTATTATCAAATTGATCTGAATGCGTTAACACTAGGTCGTTTAGGCTTAAGTGTTGAAGATGTATTACCACAATTACGCATGCTGGTTCAGGGAAGTCAGGTAGGCACGATTTATCAAGGGGCCAGACGATACCCTCTGGTCATTCAAGGTGAACGTAACTTACAGAAAATGGCTAGTTTGTTTGCGCATGCACGATTAAATGTCGCCGGTAACAGACAGGTGCAAATTTCTGATCTGGCTACATTAAGACGCGTTGAAGGACCTGTGTCTATTCGTCGAGAGCAAGGACAGCGTATGACGGTCGTAGTAGCAAATGTCGCTGATCGTGATCTAGTGAGTTTTGTTGAAGAAGCCCAGGCGGCGGTAGCAAAAAACATCAAGTTGCCTAGTGGTTATCAGTTTTCCTGGGGCGGTCAGTTTGAAAATCAACAGCGAGCAGCTAAACGCTTAATGGTGGTCATTCCTGTAGCTTTATCTTTAATTTTCTTATTATTGTTTTCCACTTTTCGTTCCCTACGCCAGGCCATACTGGTCATGAGTAATGTGCCTTTTGCTATGGTGGGCGGGATAACCGCACTTTGGCTGACCGGTGAATACTTATCCGTACCAGCTTCTGTTGGCTTTATCGCCTTACTAGGTATTGCTGTATTAAATGGCGTGGTAATGGTGAGTTACTTTAATGAGCTGTTAGAAACAGGTATGGCAGTAGATGATGTAGTCAGAGAGGGCGCGATGCGTCGCTTAAGGCCCGTGATGATGACGGCCACCATTGCTGCCTTCGGTCTCGTGCCCTTACTGTTTGCCAGCGGGCCTGGTTCAGAAATTCAGCGGCCATTAGCCATTGTGGTTATCGGTGGTCTGGTCAGTGCTACCTTGCTAACCCTGGTTTTATTGCCATTATTATTCAGACGATTTGGAGTCGCAAAATGACATGTTTATTGGCACTGATTGTGAAGCCGACATTAGAAGCAGCATTAAGTGACTGGTTGTTATTACATCCATCCATTGACGGCTTTACTACACAACAAGCGTCTGGGCATGGTACTGGACACCCTATGAGTATTACCGAGCAGGTGGCAGGGCAACGGCAACAATTGATTTACTGGTTAGAGCTGGATTCTGCGATAGCTAGTACTATAATTGATGAGTTGGCAGCGAATTTTTCAGGATCAGGAATTCATTACTGGCAATTACCGTTATCAGCAAGTGGGCTTATTCGCTAATCGCTTCTTTTGCCTGTTTTTGCATACGTTTTTCTAAGTCCTGCCATAAAGATAAACGGGATGAACCACCGACACGTTGGCCTTCGCCGCGTGACTTGGCCAACCACAAACCAGTACCGTTAAAACTATAAACAGGGGTTAAATCGTTACGCTGGCTGGCAGGTTTGATTTCAGTGATTAAGTTATCCAGCACTAATGGCACAGAGCGTTTTGTTTTGAAGTAGGTCAGTACCATATGAGCTTGATTTAATTCTTTTGCTTTAACGTAGGTGATACGTAATTTGTCTTCATCAACACCTAACTCTTTCAAGGTGAAATATTTGGCTATTGAATAGTCTTCACAGTCACCACCGCCGATAGATAGCATTTCCAGTGGGGTTGCCCAGTAGTCTTTTTTATTCCAGAGATCGATGTCATCGATAAACAACACATTGGTGTTAAAAAATTGATTTACCAGTGCCAGCTTTTCAGCTTCCGGTAAGTCTTTATTTTCGTCCACTAGTTTTTGCCAGTCTTCGACACGCTGACGAGCAAATTTATTATATTGCGCCTCAATATTGTCTAACACACGTGTGCTGATATTGAGATCAGCGACAAGCGGCAACGACAATATCAAACATGTCAGTATCAGCAATAACGACAGAGGGCGTTTAAACAGCATGGATAGCTCAGACTTTAACGACTGATACCGTAGATGCCAGCTTGTTTAACAATCGCAAAATCTTCATCGTTTGTGACTGCCTCAGCAAGTACTTTGATATCCAGCAAGCGAGAGACTTCATGCATAATTTCCAAAAAGTCTGGTTTACTGGCGTTACTACCAATGTTCTGTGTCAAATCACGTGCGAGTCTGATGTAATCCAGATGCAAATGTCGTAACTCATCAATGGCAATAATATCGGCAGAATAACGTTTGATAAGACTATTTGCGCCCAATGA
>NZ_DDNT01000021.1:329440-329719 GCF_002341285.1 Methylophaga sp. UBA2513
ATAAGACTATTTGCGCCCAATGACTTCACAAAACGACTGAAGTTAGTAAAGGCTTTGAGGTTTTTAGTGGCGGCATAGGCCGAGACAGAAAAAGTCAGTAACTCAGCAGAAATAACGGACTGCTCGATACGAGATTCCAGCCATTTATGGAAACTGGCTGAATCAATTGAGTCCATCGTCAGGTTGATACTGACAGGACAGCTAATACGATCTTGCTCCATTTTGAGTAGGACTTTGTTCACAATGCAACGGTCCACAGATTCCGACAATCCAAACTCT
>NZ_DDNT01000021.1:329845-335084 GCF_002341285.1 Methylophaga sp. UBA2513
ATCCAAACTCTTGCGCCATAGAGAAAAAAGTCCCGACAGACAGGGTGTTACCCGCTTTATCTTTGACAAAGCTAAAGGCTTCCTGCATCACTTTGACAGGCTTAGGACCATCATAATTATAGGCTTCGGCTGTGAAGTAGATTTCTGGCGTATCACGATTAATAGCGTGGGTAATGGCGGCTTTCCATTCTTGTTCAGAAAGAGAACTGATGGAGTCATCTTTAATGAAAAAGGCGTTTTGTCCAATAATACTGGCCTGCTCATAGGCTTCAATTAAAGCAGGCATTAAACGTTCAAACTCACTGGTGCGATCAAATTTAACTAAACCAATGTGAACCAGATCGTCGACTTCATAATGCTCAGCCAGTTCTGTCATTGCCTGTTGCAGGTTTTTAGCAAATGACTGAATCAGATTGATATCAGACTCATCATAAATAATGGCAAACTCGGCACCATACAGACGATAGGCATGACCATTGCCGGCCACGGCATTGTTCAGTATACGGGCCATATCTTTTAAGAGTGTATCAGCGAGTTGATTCCCTTTTTGTTTACTGATGTCGGCTAAATCAACAAACTTGATGTAACTCACATACCCGGTATGGCCGCTTGATAGTCGCTTTTTCATGTCGGCGGTAAAAGTGGCTTGATTGAGTAATCGGGTTAAGCCATCACGTTTGAGATTATCATTCAGGGCATCGAGCCGTTGATTAAGTCGAGTGATGGTATCGCCAATCTTGACTGACATACTGTTCATAGACTGAGCAACATGGCGGACTTCTTTGGTCCAGGGTAGACGATCAATCGTAGTAAATTGACCGGAAGAAATTTCATTAGCCTGTTTTTGTATCGCTTTAAGCGGTTGTAGCGTAAACCGTAACACCAGCATGAGTAATGCAAATGCACCCACAAAAATAATCACGGAATACAACAAGGTTTCTTTGGCTTGTTTATAGAGTTTCAAATAAGCATAAGCCGGGTTGCTACTGACATACAGTGTGCCGGATATTGACCAGCCAGAGCTGATTTCTGATGAAGCTGTGGCAGACTTCATGGGTAACCAATTGATTAACCATTGGGGCACACCTTCCATTTTGACGGGATTTTTCAGGCTCACCAGCGTTTTACCATCAATATCTTCTAAACGCATTTCACGGTAATAGCCCATATCAAAAATGGCGCTCATCATTGTTTGTAATATCGGATCATTTTCATCTTCCATATGCGGGCTAAGTGAGAGACCCAACGATGTGGCGGTATCCTGCATATGTATTTCAGATTCAACTTCGAGATAGTCACGGATACTGCCCATGCTGATCACAAAGCTTGCTGAAAAAACAATCAGAAAAAGTAAGCTGATTAGAATTAACAACTGCTTAGAAAGTGACATATTGATTTCCTTATTACGATGTTCAGGCCATTTTAAGTACTGCCTGATGTATATCGGCTAACTTGATGGAATCTGATGAATTATCACCAAAACGCTAACAATACCCTGACCACGACATCACAGCAAGCATCATCAGCGCGGGCAATAAGTCTTTCGTTTCAGCAGGTTGATTGCTACGATCAGCGTTTCATTTATAGGCGATACAAATGTTATTAGTATTAGTGCAGATGGGGCTTCTCATTGCCTGTGGTTTTGCCTGGAAACAATGGGCACCAAGGCATATTCCAGCTCTGGCACACCGCCGCGCCTTAACCGATCTGGTTTTCTTTATTTTACTGCCAGCCCTGGTGTTAGATGTCATCTGGGGCGCACCCATAGATAAGACCTCTCTTAAAATTTCTCTCACGGCATTTTCTGGTTTGCTAACAGCAGGCATTGTTATGTGGTGTTTATTGCGATTTATCAAAACCACGCCTGAACAAAAAGGCGCACTGATGCTGGCTGCAATCTTTCCGAATGTGACCTACCTTGGTCTACCGGTCACCAATCAGGTACTCGGCTCATGGAGTAATGCCATTGTGCTGCAATATGACTTATTTGCCTGCACACCGGCGTTGATGACTTTTGGCATATTAATGGCGCATCATTTCGGTGGGGCGGGTCAGCAAAAAGTCCATCCCTTAAAAGAACTCACCAAGGTGCCGCCATTGTGGGCGGTTGTGATCGCGCTTTTATTAAATGTGCTGCATGTGCCACGTCCAGAACTGGTTCATCACACATTAACGACATTATCTGGTGGTGTGGTGCCACTGATGCTGATTGCCTTGGGCATGAGTATTCGCTGGGACAGCTTAAGACTACGTTATTTACCGCTTTTATTGCCGGTCGCTGTGATTACCTTATTATTGGTTCCAGTGGCTGTGTTTTTCACGGGGGGCTGGTTCGAACTGCCTGCGGATATCGCATTGGCAGTCGTACTTTTGGCTGCCATGCCGACTATGGTGTTTGGTGTTGTGATATGTGAACGTTACCAATTAGATAGTCCACTCTATGCTGCCGCAGTCACATTGACGACCTTATTAAGCGTTGTCACGTTACCTTTGTGGTTTCATTATTTACCCGGCCTGTAGTCAGACCAGATAAAGCCGGCTGCTTCAACGGCCGCAATCACATGTTGCATGGCTTGCTCAATTTGTTCAGCGTCACCACGCAAGCTGAATTCAATTTGAGGCTCATCGCCGAGTTTGGGCAAGCTTGATAATTTTAACTGCGGATATTGGGCGACAATCTCATTCATTGTCGGCAGTAAATCTGACTCACGCCCTTTCGTAATGGTAATGATTCTTTCCGCTTTGGGACGCAAGCCCTGTAAGTGTGGGTAATGGGTATCTAAAATCCATTCCAGCATGGGCCAGGACATTTCAGGGAAGCCCGGCATAAAGTGATGGTTATCCAGACTAAAACCCGGCACGCGATTAATAGTATTGGGAATAATGCGGCTACCTTCAGGTAAGTGGCCCATCAAAATACGATTAGGATAGGCATCTTTACCAAACTGATCTTCAATTGCTTTGACTGCATCAGGGTGAGGTTTAATCTCAACGCCTTTCACTAAAGCAGCCGTCTGGCGGGTTCTATCATCCGGAGTGGCACCAATACCTCCGAAGCTGAACACCAGGTCAGGACTGCTCATTGAAAAGCGTAAGGCGCGTTCCAATTGCTGTGGATCGTCACCAACAATTAGCGTCCAACTTAATTCCAAATCACGTTTGGCCAGAACGGATTGTAAATGAGCGAAATGCTTATCCTGACGTTTGCCACTCAGAATTTCATCACCAATGATTAGCGCGCCAATATTCATTATTCAGTCTCTGGACGGTTACGCATAAAATCGGCTGTCTGTACAAACGACGCCATCAGCTGTTCTGAAAATAAGGGATCTAAATCCATCGATTTTAATGCCTGAGCCATACAATAAAGCCATTGATCACGTTCTTCGATACCAATAGAGAAGGGCAAGTGTCGAGCTCTCAGTCTTGGATGACCGTATTTATCAGTATATAAAGGCGGGCCACCCAACCAGCCAGTCAGAAACAAATATAATTTTTCTTCACTGATACTGATGTCTTTTGGATGGTAATCACGAATATGTTGTGTTTGAGGCGTCTCACACATCACCTCATAAAAAGTTTTGCATAGATGTCTGACACCGGCTTCACCACCGATACGTTCGTAGGGAGTTGCTATTTCAGCCATGATTGAATTCAACAAAAAAAGACTAGTTTAACCTTGTTGAACAAGACGATAAAGCGAATCAAGGTTGCGAGCTTGGCCGCAGACCGGGATAATTGGCCCATCTTTTAGCAATAAACAGGAGAATTATCCTATGAGCGATAGAATTGTCATGCGTACAGGTGAAGCACTGGTTGGCGGTGGTCCTGCTTTTACAGCGGCTGAGCCAGAAGTCGTTATCGGTGAATTAGACGGTCCATTTGGTACCGCATTTGCTAACCTGATGGGCGACCAAGTACAAGGTCACTCACGCGTATTAGCGCTGATGAACACTGACATGCAAGTTAAACCTGCCACATTAATGGTCAGTAAAGTCACTGTTAAGAAAACAGCTTACACCAACATTCTGATGGGTACAGTTCAAGGCGCTATCGCTAACGGCGTATTAGATGCTGTTCGTAACGGTACTATTCCAAAAGAAAAAGCGAACGATTTAGGTATCATCGTTTCTGTATGGTTGAACCCAAGCATCGTGACTGTAGAAGACTTAGATCACGAAGCTTTATTCAACATTCACCGCGAAGCCACTCGCCGTGCTATCGAAAAAGCCATGAATAACGAGCCAAGCATCGATTATTTATTGGAAAATCAAGATAAATTGGTTCACAAATATTACCAAAAAGAACTTGATGCTAAAAAATAAAAACTGGAAACTCAATGAGTTAGCTGTGGTCTCTGTATAAGAGGAGATATTCACAGCCTCAAGTTTTAAACGGTCTGTCTTTTAAACTGGACAGACCGTTTTTTTTGCCATGTATAATCGGTGGCAAATGAAGAAACATTCAAGGTAGATATGGACCTCTATTCCATTGATAAATTAATGCATGAAACCCGACAGCTTGCGGCGAAATACCGTGAAGCTACTGGGAGCACCCTACCGATTACTGGCGAGATTGCCCGCTTTGATGCAGCAAGAGCGCTCAACCTTTCACTGATTAATGACCCCAACAGTCCGATTGATGCGACCGGCAAGGAAGGACATCGGCAGGATAAACGTATTATTATCAAAGGCCGAGCCATTTTTGATAGCAGTAAAGCCAGCCCCAGAATTGGACAATTAAATCCTGAACAGGATTGGGATCTGGCTGTATTAGTGCTGTTTGATGAGCACTACGATGTCGATGAAATCTATGAAGCAAGCCGTGAAGCTATTGCGGATGCATTAGATAATAAAAAAGACAGTAATCGAAAAAAGCGCGGTGCCATGTCTATCGCACAATTCAAGATTATTGGTGAACGGGTATGGACCCGCGAAAACGGTGTAGAAACCGACGTATGGGAAAACCAGGACGACTAATCATTTGAGGGTAAATGGATGACTATTACGGGATTTATATTTTGGGCTGTCGTTGTTGTTTTAGTTGTTTACCTCATCATCATCTATAACAATCTGGTTAGTCTCAAACACAATGTCAGTAAAGCCTGGTCAAACATTGATGTATTACTCAAACAACGCCACGATGAACTGCCCAAGCTGGTCGAAACCTGTCGGCAATATATGCAGTACGAACAGGACACCCTGGAAAAAGTCATGCAGGCGCGCGCATCCGTTGCCAC
>NZ_DDNT01000021.1:335211-336822 GCF_002341285.1 Methylophaga sp. UBA2513
CAGGCGCGCGCATCCGTTGCCACTGCTCAACAAAACGGTGATATTTCAGCGTTAGGTTCTGCCGAAGGGGCATTGCGCATGGGATTAGGCAGCTTATTCGCTGTAGCTGAAGCCTATCCGGAGTTGAAAGCAGATCAATCATTCCAGCATTTACAGGCTCGGATAACGGGGTTAGAAAACACTATTGCAGACCGACGTGAATTTTATAATGAAAGCGTCAATATCAATAACGTCCGTATCGAGCAATTTCCCGATGTTATCCTGGCACGCTTTTTTGGCTTTAAATCGTTTACCTTGCTCGAATTTACATCCGAAGAACTGATTGATCTGGATATCAAGAGCTTGTTTGAACGCTAGATGCAGGACTGGTTGGCTTCGCTTTCTGTTGAGATAAATAAGCTCACTGTTACTGAGTTTTATATTGCAACGGGTGTCTTATCGGCGATAGTGATCGTCGTGTTTTATCAGATGGTCAAACACTATAAATATGCCAGACTGATTGAAAATGTACCAACGGCTAAAATCCGCTCCGCACCACAGGGATATGTGGAACTGATTGGTACCACTACATTAATGGATGGCCCACCGATTATTTCGCCGGTATCAGGTACAAGATGTGTCTGGTTTCGTTATACGATTGAAGAACAAGTCACTGAATATGAAGGGAAAGGGCGTATCAAGTCGCGCTGGAAAGTCATTAAAAAACATAGCAGTGATGATATTTTCTTGTTAGATGATACTTCGGATCAGTGTGTAATTGATCCGGATGATGCCAATGTCATTACAAAACGTAAAAATCGCTGGTACAAACGAGATACTTTTCCTGCACGTCGTTATACCGAGTGGACCATACTGGAAGGGGATTATCTTTATGTGCTGGGTGATTTTCAAACCGTTGCCAGTGTTGAAGACGCAAGTTTAAAAAATATGATGACCGCCACCTTAAAAGATTGGAAACAGGATCCTAATGATCTTTTACATCGTTATGATACCAACCGTGATGGTCAGCTCAGTCAGCAAGAGTGGGAGCAAGCAAGACAAGATGCTTACCAGCAAGCGAAAGTAAAAGTCGGTGCCATGGCACATGAAAAACCACTGAGTATACTGAAAGCATCAACACAGAAAGACCAGCCATTTATTTTATCTACTGAATCAGAAGCGAACTTGATCAACCGTCACAAAAGCATTGCTTATGCATGTGGACTTGGCTTTTTTATCGTGGGTATCTGTCTGGTGTGGATGATAAATCAACGAATAGGGATAGTATGATCGAACGCATTGATGAACTATTTGCAGACAATGGTTTATTATCCAAACACATTTCAGGTTACACCAGTAGAACCCAGCAATTGGAGATGGCACGACAGGTCGGTGAAGCGCTAACGCATGGTGATATTCTTATCGCTGAAGCCGGCACGGGTACAGGTAAGACCTTTGCCTACCTTGCACCAGCCATGCTTTCAGGGCAGAAAGTGTTTATCTCAACGGGTACAAAAAACTTACAAGATCAATTATTTAACAAAGACTTACCGAAACTTCGTGAAGTACTTTCTGTGCCATTAAAAACGGCCTTATTGAAAGGCCGAAGTAATTATCTCTGTCATCACCGTC
>NZ_DDNT01000021.1:336941-337950 GCF_002341285.1 Methylophaga sp. UBA2513
CACCGTCTGGAATTAGCTGAATCTGAACCCGGTCAGCAATACCATCAACACACCTTGCAAACCTTGCGTGAGTGGGGCGGTAAAACAACCACAGGTGATTTAAGTGAAACGGATTTATTAGAAGAAAACTCGCCGTTGTGGCCCAAAGTGACGTCAACGGTTGATAATTGTCTTGGGCAGCAATGTCCTCAATACGATGAATGCTTTATTGTTGAAGCGAGACGTAAAGCACAGGAAGCCGACATTGTCGTGGTGAATCATCATTTATTAATGTCAGATATGGCACTAAAATCATCTGGTCAGGGCGAGGTTTTACCTGATGCCGATGCGTATATTATAGATGAAGCTCATCAACTCCCTGCCATTGCCAGTCAATTCCTCGGCCATCGAGTCAGCAGTCATCAACTCCAGGAGTTAAGCCGAGACAGTATCCGTGAAATGGAAGCTGAAGCAACGGATATGAACGATATCCGCACTGCGGCAGAACAATTAGATAATCGCTTACATCAATTTAATCTATCTTTGGGTGAACATGAGCAACGCGTTCCCTGGCAACCCGTGTTAGAAAAGTCACAAGATATTATAGAAAAGCTCGATATCTTACTAGAATCATTAGAGAAATTAGAAATTCAACTCGATGCAGCTTCCGAGCGGGGCAGAGGCTTAGAACAATGTTACCAACGCTGTCAGGATTTGATTGAACGTTTGTCCATATTTCAGCAAAACGAACAAACAGACTTAGTTTTATGGCTGGACAACCGTAATTCGAGTTTTATTTTGCATGCCACGCCACAAGAAGTCAGCCAGTATTTCCAAGCCTGGATAAAAGATAAACCACAGGCTTGGGTCTTCACTTCAGCCACACTCACGGTAGCAGGCAAGTTTAATAACTTCACTCATCAGCTAGGTTTGGAAGATCCGGTGACAGCCAGCTGGCAAAGTCCATTTGATTATGGCAAACAAAGCTTGCTTTATATGCCGACGATTCCAGTTGAGCCATCCAACCCGA
>NZ_DDNT01000021.1:338045-338526 GCF_002341285.1 Methylophaga sp. UBA2513
TCCAGTTGAGCCATCCAACCCGAGTTACAATAGCCATGTTGCTGAAGTCGCAAAATCAGTCATTGAGCACAGCCAAGGGCGAATCTTCTTATTATTCACCAGTTATAAAGCGATGCATGAAGTCGCTGAAGCCTTAAAAGAATCTGATTATCCCGTGCTGGTTCAAGGCTCTGGCGCTAAAACGCAACTGCTCGAAGAGTTTCGCAGTCATGGCAATGCCATTTTGCTAGGTACGAATAGTTTCTGGGAAGGGGTAGACGTTAGGGGAGAAGCGTTATCCTGCGTGTTGATTGATAAAATTCCTTTTGCTTCACCTGGCGATCCGGTGCTGGAAGCACGCATTAATGATTTAAAAGAGCGGGGCGGTAATCCCTTTCGAACGATCCAAATCCCTGCTGCAGTTATTCAGCTAAAACAGGGAATTGGCCGTTTGATTCGTGACACCCATGACTCTGGTGTGTTGGTATTATGTGATCCACGT
>NZ_DDNT01000021.1:338625-339050 GCF_002341285.1 Methylophaga sp. UBA2513
GGCAAAGTGTTTATGCGGAGTTTACCGCCAATGCCAATCAGTCAGAATATTGAAGATGTGAAAGCCTTTTTTGCCAGTCGCATTTGATAAGCACTAATTCAGATCCGCTGCATATTCTTTTAACACTTCCATAGGAATCACTTCAGTGGCACGCTGATGTGTGGCAGCCAGGTAAATTTTAGGCGCCATATCATGCTCATATGCTTCCAACCAGCGCTGAGCACATAAACACCAACGATCACCTGGTTTCAAACCAGGAAAACCAAACTCTTTTACCGGTGTGGTTAAATCATTACCACGAAAACGTGAATATTCCAGAAATGCCTGACTGACTTGCACACAGACTGTGTGCTGACCGTAGTCAGCATCACTCGTATTACAACAACCATCACGGTAGAAACCTGTGAGAGGATCTTCACTACAAC
>NZ_DDNT01000021.1:339184-341186 GCF_002341285.1 Methylophaga sp. UBA2513
TGTGAGAGGATCTTCACTACAACTTTCTAACTTCTCACCAAAGACATTCAGCGATTCATCAATATCCATCTAACTTTCCATTAGTCATATTTAATGTATTTAAAGCGAGCATCATCAGGTGTGCCCACTAAGGCGCCATCATCAAGTCCAGGCTGCCACATCACCACTTCTTCAAATTTTTTCGCTAACTCAAAATCTTTATCGGTAATACCTTTTGCCGCATGATTAGTCAGCTTGACGATAACAAAGGCATAAGACACCGTTAAATCCGGATGGTGAAAACCCGCCTCAGCTAAATGACCAATGGTATTCACTACCATTAAAGTACTTTTCCAGCCACTGGTTTTATATTTGCGACGTATCCAGCCGTTCTCTAAATACCAATGTGGAAGCTCTTCTTTTAAACGCGCTTCAACTTCTTCATCTGTATAGGTTTTTTCAGTACCATCTTCACGCCAGCCCATAATTAGCTCCTTATGTTTATTTCTATCCACTCCAGTTATACAGAAATGAAATCATGAGTCAAAAACAGATCAGGGTTTGTAAGCAAAGCAGGTAAGCGTAAGATAGGGAGTCAGTAAGCAATCAACGAGGTAATTTATGTCAGAGCAAACAAGTTTTAAGGATGCAGGGTTTTTATCAGAGCAATCAAGAACTGGCACGCTCAGTGTAGAAATCCACCAAACCCCACAATACCTTGTTTGTGAAGATTTAAGTCAGCTGGGTCAATCAATTTTAAATCATTGCCGTATTCGTCCTGATGATAAAAGCGAAGTTTATTTAAGTCTCTATTTCCAACGTATGTTGTCTCACTTTCAGTCCGTTCTGCTAATGGCTGAACGAGGCATGATCCACGAAACAGAAATCATGTCACGCTGTTTGCTGGAAACCTTATTTAATCTGGCAGCGTTTTATCGTCATGAAGACTTTCTCGAAGCCATGACAGATGGCGACACCGATCAAAGAAGGGAAGTACTGACACGTTTTTATCTAAAACAGCTTGAGGTCCATGCCCTGACAGAACTTGAAATGAATGATTTGGAACGCATGATTAACAGTGCTGATGAAATTAACCGCGGTGATGTCAGCACTGCCATCAAAGCTGAAATGGCTGGTTTGATGAGCGAATACCGAACTGAATATGCGTTTTTGAGCGAAACGGTACATTGCCGAATTCATTCTGTCGAACAAGACTTGGAAATGGACGATCATCAAATTATCGTTGGTATTGCCACCCGTGCAGAAGACACCAATCGTTTAGCCAGTTTATTAATGAATGCGGCTGATTATTTGATTGATGGTATCACCATCATACTTGAGTTACACAAACAGCCTGAACAACACGCTCACTTTGAACAAATCAGACGACAGGTTCAAAAAGTCTGGCAAAACACGACTGTTAAGGTCGCTCATCGTTAAAAACAGTATTTTTCAAATTTTAAAATCTGCAGGGTGATTACCCGAAATAAATGTCAGATTTTAAATTTTGAACGTACAAAGAGAAGGGGGCGTTTATACTCATTAAATGCTCCTTTTTTTATAGTCATCATTTCTTCTTTGTTTTTCTGAGTATCATATTCTCTCGATATAGTTCATCCACTAACTGCTGATTGATATGCAAAGCCAGAATTTCACCACTGGTAAATTTCTCCCCGGATGGTGACCAAAGAAAACCATTTCCAAAAGACCATCCTTCAAAACAATGACGTCTTCCAATTGTTGGCATCTTGCCACCAAGCAATAAAAGACACTCAATAATCACTTTAGGGGCACAGTATGTTTGCTCATAACGGGCCACGGTTCTTGGTGATAATTCCAAATATTCTGCGACTTGTTTCTTTGTCATTCTGGCAGCATATCGAGCCTCTCTAAATGTCTTTTTCATCTTAAATATCTGTTTATCAACTGCCAGAAGAGGCTAATTTTAATAAGAGCATGTAAATACTCACATCTATTGCTATTACTGTTCTTAGATATTCTATTTAACATAATATATATTATG
>NZ_DDNT01000021.1:341306-341792 GCF_002341285.1 Methylophaga sp. UBA2513
TTATGCTTTGGGATGTTCTTATAATACGACTTATGACAAATTGACCTTTGTCATTGAGGATGTTTATTGTGTTGTTTTGCAGGTATTCAAATTTTAAAATCTGACTTTTATTTTGGGTAATCACCCTGCAGATTTTTAAATCTTAATTTAGTTGTCGATTGCCAGGTAATTCAATCCATAACCTAATGACTCCAACTGTGAATCGAATTTGTCTGGATTTAGAACCCTAAAATTGACTAGATATTTGGCCGGTTCATTGAGTGCCTTAAAACTACTGCAAGCAATTAAAAATATGTGAGTTTTAAATTCTAACTTTATTTGAGAATAAATATTTTGGCCGCTTCAGTGGCCGGATGATTAAAACAGCGTCAGAGTATGTATTAACCAAGAAACTCCGAATTTCTGAGTGTTTCTAATTTTGTATAAAAACCAATTTCTTTTAGATAGTTTTGCATCCGTTTTGGGGGTCCTAGGGATTTTGCCTCC
>NZ_DDNT01000008.1:0-68656 GCF_002341285.1 Methylophaga sp. UBA2513
CTGCAGTCTCATGTTTGGAATGTAACACCTTAAAAATATATCAATTTTTTTGCAGATAATACCGGCTTTCATGAGCTAATTTTTATAAAAGTTACGTTCCCTGATACTCATCAGGAGTTGGGCAGATATGGGGCATGTTACAAAATATGGGCTATTGAGGAGATTTTGCCTGCTTATCATTATGATAAGTGTGCCCGGAACTTCCTTCGCTGAGACATCAGTCAGTGCCAGTCTAAAATCGAAATATATTTGGGGTGGCGTACTGATGGGGGATGGCGCTGTCGTTCAGTCTGACCTCAAATATACTTCTGAAAACGGTCTGTTTATCGGGGGAATGTTTTCTACGCTGGATTTTAGCAATTCCGGTAATAACCAACTTGATGTAAAAGCAGGGTACAGTGGTTCAGTGGGTGGGCTTGAGTATGAGGCTGGTTTCGTCAGGCATGGCTTCACTGGCGATGCCCCCACTGATGAGGACGCCGGTGTCCTGAGAACTTTCTTTTCAGGTTCAATTGGAAGTTTCAATTTCATTTTGAAAATTCCGCTTAACGATGCCAGCTGGACCTCGACGGGGGATATTTATACCAATATCGGTTTGGTGAAGACATTCCCGGCCGACTTTCATGTCAGCATCAGGGCAGCGGCGTATTATTTCGCTGATGATGCGGTCTTTGATAATGGCATGGTCGCTTTTGAGAAGAAACAGTCATTTGCTTTTCGCAATGCCACATTGACTATTGAGCATGCAGTTACCGGAATGCCTCTGGATTTAGGACTACATTATTCAATTGGTGGCGAGCGCCGCAATGGCATTGAGCTGGATGACCATGTCTGGATTAGTCTTAATATGCATCTCCCATGAAAACGTTGATGTTTTTTCACTAATTCTTCTAATGTTAGGAGGTAATTGAGTAAATCAGGCCGTTCAAATAATGTTTTATGTAGCCATGATTCACTGAACGTTGGTTCAGTAGCGAACTCCAACTCTCAATGGCGAGATATTTTGTTCGACTGACCTGTTCCACACTTTCTAATCCACCAAGTCCGTCCTCAGTCCCAGCTTCAGGCGGCGTGTACTGGTTCACTTAAGCCGGACACCATTTTGCGGGGAGGGGCAATATAAACATTATGGTGGATTCAAAGGGGGGAAGGACCGGTTCATTTAATGGCAAATAACAATGAAGCAGTTGCAATTATTTGAGCTAATATTACTTTCGCCATGCAATTCCAGTCCGCTTTAATTCAGTGCCTTATGAGCATAAAATAAGCGTTTTGGCGAAAGTGAAAGCGAGCCTAAGTCATTGAATGAATTATATTCCTCTGTGGCCTTCTAAGCCGAGGGTAGCAGGTTCGAGTCCTGCCGGGCGTACCATATCTCAAGTCATTTCCTGCGGTTTTCTAATCTCATCACTTTCGCCATCGCCGATAGCCTAAGCTTTCATTCAAATTTACTTCATCATTGCTATTGGCGCATCACATTAAGTTTATGGTTTCTAGTATTTCTAACTTTAAATGTTTGACTGAATTTCTATGGTTCTGATCCTGTGAGGACTAAGCTAAAACCCTTATTGTCTCTACTGCATAATGAAAATCAGCAAGCAGTTAATATCATCTGCAGATAGTTTGAGCTGAATATTCCTTATCAACACTAGCTCGTTAGTCTAGATATAGTTGTAAATGAGAGTAAGACAAAATTAGCCTTATCTTGTGCTTGCAACTCTAAAGGATAATCATTATTATTACCGCCTTCGATTTGTCGCGTGCGTCATTAAGGTCTACAAGTTTGCTAGTAGGAACACTGATATTTAATTTAAATAGATTGATATGTCAGGGTTATGAAGGTATTGAGCCTGGCTGATTAATGGAGAAAAGTCAGTCATAGTGGTGTAGCTGAGCTCAATTCTGCTTATGTAGCTTGTCAATGCAGTAAAAGTAGGAATTAATTTTCTGGCGGTACTGATTAGGTTGATAAAGTCCTAAGTATGAGTTTGAGCATCTCATCAATAGCGTTTTCTAGTTGGTCAGAAGCCACTTTTGATCTAAAACTAAGGCTTTGTTCTTCTGCCTTAAGCTTAAGTAACCTGTGCGCTAAGTTATAGTCCGACTCAATCTGCAATTACTAGACTTGATTCCCTGTCAGGGAAAGCGATGAATCATTTTTAATATTATATTGAATACTAATTGTTCGTATTTTAATTTATAGGGTGAAGGAATCTTAATGGCAAAAAAAGAGACAAAATTGGGGCGTAGTGGCTTTACTAGTCGAGCCAATAGTCAAAAATGGGTGATGTCGACATTGGCTATGGCACTATCATCAGCAATGACAACACCAGCCTTTGCTGAAGAAGTCGATCTCGATACTGTTGTTATCGAGGGAGACAAATCTACTGCAGAAAGTAATCCTTACGCAGAGCCTGATGCGCCTTATAAAGCCAACCGTTTATCTGATAACAAGCGTACGCGCGACATTGCCGAAACGCCACAAACCATGACTGTTTTGACAAAAGAGTCGATTATCGACTCAGGTAAGACAGAATTAAAAGATATTCTGAGCGCACAGCCTGGCATTACATTGGGTACGGGTGAGGGCGGTAATTCTTTCGGTGACCGTTATATTATTCGAGGCTACGAAGCACGTAATGATGTATTCACCGACGGTTTGCGTGACCCAGGCCTTATCACCCGTGAAACTTTTGCGCTTGAGCAAGTTGAAATTACAAAAGGTCCTAGTTCAACTTTTGCAGGGCGTGGGTCTACGGGTGGTGCCGTAAATAGCGTGACTAAAAAGGCGAGCCTGGATGATGACTTTACAACGCTATCGGGTGGACTGGGTACGGATGAATATCAGCGCTATACCCTGGATACGAATAAAGTGCTAAGCGATGACTTCGCTGTTCGCTTTAATGCTTTATACAGTGAGGCAGATGTCCCTGATCGAGATCCAGCAGAAAAACGACGCCAAGGTGCTTTGTTGTCTGCAGTTTATCAGCCGACCGATGAACTTAGCCTGACAGCAGATTATTATCACTTTCGTGCCGATGATCGAACGGATCCGGGTGTTGCTCTGGATCGAGATACCAACAAAATACTTAAGTATGATTATGTTGGCCAGGACGGACTAGACTTCCAACATTCCAAGGCAGATATTTTTACATTTGGTCTTGATGTTGAGTTAACAGAGGGCATGCGATTAGAAAATAAATCGCGTATTGGTAAAACTGAAAACGAGTATATCGTGACTGCTTACAGTGCTCGCTCAGCAGGTACGCGGTCATTCACCGGTTGGCAGGAAAATGATTACCTTGGCAACCAGACAAACTTAATTATCGATCAGAACCTTTGGGGCAAGCGCCATACGATAGTTACAGGTATTGAATTTGCTAAAGAAGAAATGGATGCCGGGAATTATGATGTTAACCCATCGAGCGTAGCGGTTGACCCATACAATCCCAACAATAATGCTTGGTCGGGTACGGCTAGTAGAAACGATGCATCGACTCAGTTAGAGCTGAAGACAGTCTCTGCTTATTTGATGGATACAATCACCCTGAATGAAGATTGGGAAGTCTTCGCTGGGATTCGTTACGATTATTTCGATTATGATCTGTGGACAGCTGCTAGGAATGGTCGCGGAGGACCTCAAGCTGAAATGGATCGTAGCTACAGCGATGGTTTCTGGAATGGTCACACCGGCGTTGTATTCTCGCCCTGGAAAAACGGTAATATCTATGCCAGCTGGAGCACTTCTTCCAATATCAATGGTGGTGAAGCTGATGCTGGTGGCAGTTGTGGTTATGGTGGTTTGTGTTCAGACTCTGATGGCAACTACAAGAGTGCGGATCCTGAGCAGTCTACCAATTTAGAAATTGGTACCAAATGGAACCTGCTTGAGAACAACTTGTTGTTAACAGCTGCGGTGTTTCAAATCACTAAAGATGACGTTATTGAAGGTGGGAATGACTCATATTCAGGTGGTGGTAGTCTTAACACGGGTGAAAACCGTGTTCGTGGTATCGAACTTGGTCTATCGGGTAACATCACAGATAGGTTGAGTGGTCAAATGGGGCTTGCTTTGATGCATTCAGAAACACTGAAAGCCTTTGATCCTGCTGATGAAGGTAAACCAAAAGCTAACTTCGCGAAACGTAGCTTTAATGGTCAATTAAAATATCAGGCCACGCAAAAATTCGCCTTTGGTGGGGTGGTGACCTATTCCAGTGGCATGTTTGGCGGACAGCCAGATGCGGCCGCTAATACTGATATCAGTATTCCTGGATATATTGTTTATGATGCCTTTGCTTCTTATGAAATCAACGACAACATGACAGTCCGTGCCAATATTCTTAATTTGTTTGATAAGGATTACTATACTGCGTTATATCGAGGTGGCAGCATCGTCTATAAAGGTGATGCAAGAAGCGCCAATGTCAATCTGACCTATAAGTTCTGATCAGGTTATGATAACGGGCCTTCGGGCCCGTTTTTTTTGGAGCTAATGACATGCTAATGGTTATACCTGAGGTGTTCTCAAAAACTGATCTCAGTAAACTCAATGAACACTTAGCAAAAGGAGAATGGCTTGATGGTAAGATAACTGCTGGAGCGCAAGCCAGCGCTGTTAAACAGAATCAGCAGTTGGATGAAAGCTCAACACTCGCACATCACCTCGGCGATATTGTGTTGGATGCACTAGCTCAACAACCTCTATTTATGTCGGCTGCCTTGCCACTTAAAATCTTTCCTCCGATGTTTAATCGATACCAAGGTAAACAAACCTATGGTAACCATGTCGATAATGCCATCCGTTTTGTACCAGGCACACCAACGCGTGTACGTAGCGATCTTTCTGCTACCTTATTTCTGAGTGAACCTGACGATTATAAAGGGGGGGAACTGGTTATTCAGGAGCAATTTGGTGAGCAGAACATAAAACTTAATGCAGGGGATCTCATTCTGTATCCTTCAAGTAGTCTGCATCAAGTTAAGCCTGTCATTGATGGCGAACGCCTTGCTTGCGTTATGTGGATGCAAAGTATGGTTCGTGACAATGAGCAACGTCAGATCTTGTTTGATCTGGATCAGAGTATCCAATCATTAACGACACAACATGAGCACCAACATCAGGATATTATGCGTTTAACCAACATCTATCAAAACCTGTTAAGACAATGGGCTGAGACGTAAGTATGGAAAAATCATTAAAGACGCCGCTAAACTCGATACCACAGGACTTAGTGTGTGCTGCTGACTATGCTCGCTATGCGAAACAACATTTAAGTCATGCTGTGTATGAATACGTTGTCGGTGGCGGAGCTGATGAAATCACCTTGAGACGTAATCGCCAGAAATTAGATGAGTATTTCATTCTACCTTCCGTGTTAAAGGATTGTACAAAAGGGGGAACACATACCACCGTGCTTGGACAGCCTTTTCGTCACCCTTTGATGTTAGCCCCTGTCGCATTTCAACAGCTTGCTCATCCACAAGCTGAGTTAGCGACAGCAGAAGCTGCCAATCACTTAGAGACAGGCATGATAGTCAGTACACTAGCGACACGTTCTCTCGAAGATATTGCTGCAAGTACATCCCAAACGAAATGGTTTCAGCTCTATTTTCAGCAAGATAAAGAGTTTACGCTGAGTTTGGTCAGACGTGCAGAGCAGGCTGGTTATAGTGCTTTAGTTGTCACTGTCGATGCTTCTCTGCATGGCATCCGTAATCGTGCTCAGCGTGCTGGCTTTGTCTTGCCTGAAGGTGTGGAGGCAGTGAATCTTAAAGATCGGCCTCCTCTGCCAAGACAAAGCTTTGAACCCAGTCAGAGTGTTGTTTTTCAGGGCATGATGAGTGAAGCACCAGTTTGGGAGGATATTCGTTGGCTGCAAAAACAGACGACGCTTCCCATTATCCTGAAAGGCATTCTGTCACCCATCGATGCCGTGCAAGCCCGAGAGTTGGGACTAGCTGGCGTAGTGGTGTCAAACCATGGTGGTCGCACGCTGGATTGCGTGCCATCATCCATTGAGATGTTGCCTGTCATAAGAGAAGCGGTGGGTACTGATTTTGTGGTTCTTTATGATGGCGCTGTAGAACGTGGTACGGATACTTTTAAAGCGCTGGCTTTGGGAGCTGATTTAGTTTGTCTCGGGCGGCCGCAATTTTACGCTTTGGCAGTAGCGGGGGCACTAGGCGTTGCCCATTTATTGAGGATTCTACGCGAAGAGTTGGAAGTGACGATGAGCTTGGCTGGTACCCCAACAATCGAGAGTATTACTTCTCATTCACTTCAATATTAAACTGGCCTAAACAAGTTCTTACTGTAATAAATAGTGACTAACAAAATATCGTTCTTAATGTAGATAGCTTTTACGTAGCTTTGCATTCATTGAAATGATGTGTCGACATTCGTAAAAAACACAGCTTCTGCGTTGCTTCCAGTTCTCACTAATGCTACTTTTAGCTGGCAAATATTCAATTCACTCAATATAGAAGAGCTATCTGTGTCAAGGAAAACACTTTTTGTTACCGGGGGGGCTGGATTTATTGGTTCAGCCTTGATTCGTCGTCTTATCGAAGTTAGTGATTATCACATTATCAATATTGATAAACTGACCTACGCAGGTAATCTGGAGTCACTTCTACCTGTTGCTGACAATCCGCGTTATCATTTTGAACAAGCCGATATCTGTGATGCGGAAAAAATGAATGCTTTGTTCAAGGAGTATCAGCCTACTGCAATCATGCATCTAGCGGCAGAATCACATGTTGATCGCTCAATAGACGGGCCTGCGGATTTCGTGCAAACCAATTTAGTGGGTACCTACGTCTTATTAGAAGCTGCCAGACAGTACTGGAAAACGCTTGATAAAGATGCTGCGGCACAATTTCGTTTCCATCATATCTCCACCGATGAGGTATATGGCACCTTAGGTGAAACAGGCTTGTTTGAAGAGACAACACCTTATCAACCAAATTCACCCTATTCAGCGACCAAAGCAGGGAGTGATCACTTGGTTCGTGCCTGGCATCACACCTATGGTCTACCCGTTGTCATGACCAACTGCTCTAATAATTACGGTCCCTATCAGTTTCCTGAAAAATTGATTCCACTGATTATCAATAATGCATTGGTGGGCAAACCCTTACCAGTCTATGGCAAAGGCGATAATATCCGTGATTGGTTGTATGTGGATGATCACGCGGATGCCTTACAGCTTGTTTTGGAACAAGGGAAGCTGGGCGAAAGCTATAATATTGGCGGCTTTAACGAACATACCAATCTTGATGTTGTGCATCGTGTTTGTGACATTCTGGATGAATTATTACCCGAATCTGAACATTGTCCTCATCGAGATTTGATTACTTTTGTCACGGATCGCCCTGGTCATGATCAACGTTATGCGATTGATGCTACTAAAATCAATCGTGAATTAGGATGGACGCCAAAAGAAACATTTACTACTGGCCTACGTAAAACAGTGGAATGGTATATCGACAACCGTGAGTGGAATGAGCGTGTCATGGATGGTAGTTATCAACAAGAGCGCTTAGGGTTGGGAGAACAGGCATCATGAGTCAACGAAAAGGGATTATTCTTGCCGGTGGCAGTGGTACACGACTTCATCCCGTCACACAGTCCATTAGTAAACAGTTACTGCCTGTGTATGATAAACCGATGATTTATTATCCATTATCGACACTGATGCTGGCCGGCATGAGGGAAATCTGCATTATTTCAACCCCCCAAGATACACCACGACTCCAGCAACTATTAGGGGATGGAAGTCAGTGGGGACTGGAATTAAGTTATGTGGTACAGGAAAAACCAGAAGGGATTGCCCAAGCATTTACCCTAACAAAATCCTTTATTGGTGATAGTAGTACGGCTTTAGTGCTGGGCGATAACGTTTATTATGGCCACGATTTAGCGGATTTAATGTCGGAAGCGGATGACAGACAAAAAGGGGCAACAGTGTTTGCCTATCCGGTGTTTGATCCAGAACGTTATGGTGTGGTCGAGTTTGATGATGCAGGAAAGGCATTAAGTATCGAAGAAAAACCGGCTAAACCTAAATCTCGCTATGCTATCACCGGGCTGTATTTTTACGATAACCAGGTTGTTGATATTGCAGAAAGTCTCAAACCTTCAGCACGCGGGGAGTATGAGATAACGGATGTGAACCAACACTATCTAGATAAGGGCGAGCTGCACGTGGAAGTCATGGGCCGAGGCATGGCTTGGCTGGACACAGGCACACATGATTCGTTACTTGAAGCATCACAATTTATTCAAACCATAGAAAAACGTCAGGGGTTGAAAGTGATGTGTCCTGAAGAAATTGCTTATCGACAAGGTTACATTGATGCGGATCAGCTTCTAGCATTAGCTAAACCATTAGTAAAAAGTGGCTATGGCGATTATCTGATGAACTTAATTCACGAAAAGATTTATTAAATGCAAGTTATTGAAACGACACTGCCGGATGTGAAAATTCTTAAACCCAGAGTCTTTGGCGATGAACGAGGGTTTTTTATGGAAAGCTTCAATAAAAAACAATTTGAAGCACTCACTGGCGTGGACACCGAATTTGTCCAAGACAATCACTCAAGATCTTCACAAAATGTTTTACGTGGTCTGCATTATCAAATCCAACATGCGCAAGGTAAATTAGTACGAGTGATTTCAGGCGAAGTGTATGATGTGGCTGTGGATTTGAGACAGTCATCATCGACGTTTGGTCAATGGGTAGGGGTTCATCTCAAAGCAGAAAATCATGATATGTTGTGGGTGCCGCCAGGCTTTGCCCATGGCTTTTTTGTATTAAGTGAATCTGCCGATTTTTTATATAAAACCACAGATTATTATGCGCCGGAACATGAACGCTGTTTGTTATGGAATGATCCCGCCTTGGATATCGACTGGCCTCTATTAGATAAATCGCCTTCTCTATCTGCGAAAGATCAGCAGGGAGCACATTTTAACGAAGCGGAATTCTACGATTAATGCGTATTTTAATAACGGGAAAGCATGGTCAGGTAGGGCATGAGTTAATAAGAAGCCTGTCGTGTCTTGGTGATGTTGTTACCACAGACAGTAAAACACTTGATCTAAGCAAGACAGATGAGTTAGCTGAAAAAGTAGAACAATTGGCACCTGATTTAATTGTCAATGCGGCAGCCTATACAGCTGTTGATAAAGCTGAGACTGAACAAGAGCTGGCATATAAGGTCAATGCTCTTGCCCCACAGATATTAGCTGAAGTCGCCAAAAATCGTGATATCCCGCTTATTCATTACTCAACCGATTATGTATTTAGTGGCAGTGGTGATAAAGCCTGGACCGAAGACGCGGAAACTCAGCCGCTCAATGTGTATGGCAGAACAAAATTGGCAGGTGAATTGGCTATTAGTAATGCCACAGATAAATATATGATCTTTAGAACCAGTTGGGTCTATGGTGCAAGAGGGGCTAACTTTCTCAATACGATGAAAAGGTTAGCGATTGATAAAGTGCAGTTATCCATTGTTCACGACCAGATAGGTACACCAACATGGGCTCGTCACATCGCTGACGTAACGGCGCAAGTCATTTCGCAAAGTCACCAACAAACAGACTTCTGGCAGAACCATAGCGGTGTATACCATCTATCTGGTGCCGGCCGAGCCAGTTGGTTTGGTTTTGCCCAGCAAATATTTAATTTAATGGCTGCACAAGGACACTCAGTGCCGAAGCTTCATCCTATCTCCACGCGTGATTATCCAACGCCGGCAAATCGTCCAGCTAATTCTTTACTCGATAATACAAAGTTAAAACAACATTTTGACCTTGCTTTGCCAGACTGGCAAACCACACTGGAGTGGGTAATGAGCGGAGAAGAGTGATAATCTTCTGTCTTCTTGAAGTGTATTAGCCAAAACTTACTGAGTGTATTACGTTGACATACCCATCAATTGTAAAAAAAATGGGCCTATGGTTTTTGAACAGACCTCGGCCAATAAAAAGAACGATCAGTGTCATACTGGATTTTTTAGCCATCCCATTCTCATTATGGTTAGCTTTTTCTTTACGCTTAGGTGAGTTTTATATTCCGCCGAACCAGCAGTTGTGGATCTTTGTTCTTGCCCCCGTTCTCGCTATCCCCATTTTTATAAAGTCAGGTTTATATCGGGCGATTATTCGTTATATCGGCATGGATGCTATCTGGACAATTGCCAAGGCTGTATTGCTGTTTACCTTGATTTTTTCTGTCATCGTGTTGACCGCTGATGACTTGGCCGGGTTAGTGCCCAGAACGGTTTATGCCATTCAAGCAATCATCTTGATGTTGTTTGTAGGGGGGAGTCGCATGATGGCGAGATGGTTGATAGTGAAAAGCGATCATCATCTCTGGAAAGAGCTCAATGCCGTTCGTTATATTCCACCTGTCTTAATTTATGGCGCTGGACGAGCTGGCGCACAAGCCGCAGCATTGATGAAATTGAGTAATCAGATGCGTCCCGTGGCGTTTATTGACGACAACGCAACATTGTGGCGACAACAAATTAATGGCATGACGGTTTATGGTGTTGACCAGCTTGCCAGGCTGATTGAACGTTTTAAGGTCAGAGACATTTTACTGGCAATGCCATCGGCGGGTCGTCGTCGCAGAAGTGAGATATTAAAACTGCTGGAGCATTATCCTGTCCACGTCAGAACATTACCTGATTTGATGGATATTGCAGAAGGACGCCTGGAAGTTTCTGATATTCAGGAAGTGGATATCGCTGATTTATTAGGTCGTGAACCTGTAGCACCGATTAATAATTTGTTAAGCAAAAATATCACGGATAAAGCGGTGATGGTGACCGGTGCTGGTGGTTCTATTGGTTCAGAGCTTTGTCGGCAAGTTATCCATTTATCGCCATCCTGTCTGGTTCTTTATGAAGCGAGCGAAATTAATCTTTATCAAATTGAGCGTGAACTGGCGTCATTAGCTTTAGATATTCCTGTTTACTCTATGCTGGGAACAGTGCTTAATCAGCAGCGTGTCGAGATGGTATGTCGGCGTTTTGGCGTGAATACTATTTATCATGCAGCGGCCTATAAACATGTGCCAATTGTTGAGAGAAATACCAATGAAGGTATCCGTAATAATGTGTTTGGCACACTGCATTGCGCGCAGGCTGCGATTGATGCCGAGGTGGAAACTTTTGTACTTATCTCAACCGATAAGGCTGTTCGTCCAACCAATACCATGGGGGCAACAAAGCGCTTTGCAGAGTTAGTGCTTCAGGCTTTTGCCGAATCAAAAACGTTGTATAACAAAACGCGCTTTACCATGGTCAGGTTTGGTAATGTCTTGGGCTCATCGGGATCTGTGGTGCCATTATTCAGAGACCAGATTGCCAAAGGTGGACCGGTAACGGTGACTGACCCTGAGATCATCCGCTATTTTATGACAATTCCTGAAGCTGCAGCCTTAGTTATCCAGGCTGGCGCCATGGGCAAAGGTGGTGATGTCTTTGTGCTCGATATGGGCGAACCGGTCAAGATTGTTGATTTAGCAAGACGCATGATCCATTTAAGTGGGTTCACGATACGTGATAAAGAGAACCCAAATGGTGATATTGAAATTGCCTATACTGGTCTCAGACCCGGTGAAAAGCTTTATGAAGAACTGCTCATCGGTGATAATGTATCGGCGACCGAACATGAGAAAATAATGCGGGCAGAAGAGTGTGTGATTGAGTGGCCAGCTTTGGTCACAATCATTCGAGAACTGGAACTCGCTAACAAATATGATGACTGTCAAAAAGCACGAGCTATATTGCTAGACACGATTGATGGATTTATTCCTCAATGTGAGTTAAGTGATTGGCTGGGGAACGATGTCTAGAAGTGCATTCTTTATATCGCCAGAGTCTCACTTAAACTATACTGGTGCTGTATTTCAAGAGGATTTAATTTAGTGTGTGGAATAGTCGGCGGAATCGCTGAAAGGAATGTTAGCCCCATCTTGATGGAAGGGTTACGAAGACTGGAATATCGCGGTTATGATTCGTCTGGAATGGCGCTGCTTGATGATATCAACGAACTACATCGTGTTCGATCTTTGGGAAAAATACAACAACTTCAGGATAAAGTTGATCAATTAAATGCCCCGTTTACTGGTCGAATCGGTATTGCTCACACACGTTGGGCGACACACGGAATACCTTCTGAAAATAATGCTCATCCACACATTTGTAACAATCAAGTGGCGGTCGTACATAATGGTATTATTGAGAATTATCAATCATTAAAACAAAAACAACTTGCTCAAGGCTATCGCTTTACTTCTGAAACCGATACTGAAGTCGTTGCTCATGAAATTCACGCAGAACTGCAACAGGATAATGATCTTTTACAGGCGGTTTTGCGTTCTCTGAAAGTCTTTGATGGGGCCTACGCTCTAGGCGTAATGGATAAGTCTCATCCAGATATGCTGGTGGCTGCCAGAAAGGGAAGTCCTTTGGTCATAGGAATTGGCATTGGTGAACACTTCATTGCTTCGGACGTCTCAGCGTTGCTTCCCGTTACACAGAATTTTATTTTTCTAGAAGACGGTGATGTTGCCAAGTTAACCCGGGACAAGGTCGAAATTTATAGTGCGGCAACAGGTGAAGTAGTTGAACGCCCTGTAAAACAGTCAAGCCTGAATATTACGTCGGTTGAGCTGGGTGAGCATCGCCATTACATGCACAAAGAGATCTTTGAACAGCCCCAAGCCGTGATTGACACGTTAGAAGGGCGTATCACACAGGATCAGGTTTTGGTATCGAGTTTTGGCCCCAAAGCTGAGCAAATCTTTAAAACGGTTGAGCAAATTCACATCATCGCTTGTGGTACCAGTTATCACGCGGGTATGGTCACTAAATATTGGATGGAAGACATTATCGGTTTGCCATGTCAGGTTGAAGTGGCCAGTGAGTTCCGTTATCGCAATCCGGTGATTCTGAATAACACGTTGTTTGTAATGATAAGTCAATCAGGCGAAACCGCTGATACACTGGCTGCACTGCATCAGATTAATCACTATAGAAAAGTCCATGATTTAGATGGCATTACTTCCTTAAGTATTTGTAATGTAGCAGAGAGCAGTCTGACACGTGATGCTGATATGACTTATCTGACGCATGCCGGGCCCGAAATTGGTGTGGCGTCAACCAAATCATTTACTACTCAGCTTGTTGTACTGGCTTTACTGCTCACAAGCTTAGGTAAAGTCCAAAAAAGATTAAGTAAAGAGCGTGAATCTATGATCGCAGGTGGTTTGCAGAAACTACCTAATTTGATTCGTATGGCCCTCGAACATGAAGAGGAGATTCGTGATATCTCCCAGTTATTCGCAGATAAACAACATGCTTTATTTCTAGGACGTGGCACGATGTTTCCGATTGCTCTGGAAGGGGCTTTAAAGTTAAAAGAAATCAGTTATATTCATGCAGAGGCGTATCCTGCAGGTGAACTGAAACATGGTCCTTTGGCTTTAATCGATGAAACCATGCCAGTTATTGCTATCGCCCCTCTTGATGATTTATTGGAAAAGTTAAAATCCAATTTACAGGAAGTCAAAGCTCGAGGCGGGCAGATGATTGTGTTTGAAGATGAACGCAGCGATATCAGTTCAGAGACCAGTTTCAAAGTAGTGAAAGCAACGACCAATGTCGGTCGAATTACCGCACCTATTACTTACAATATCTTATTGCAGTTATTGTGTTACCACGTTGCCTTAATCAAAGGCACTGATGTGGATCAACCGAGAAATTTAGCGAAATCCGTTACAGTTGAGTAAAAATATGAAAATAGCAATCGCAGGGACAGGGTATGTTGGCCTTTCACTGGCCGTCTTATTAGCTCAAAAGCATCAAGTCGTGGCTTTAGATATTATTGAGGAGAAGGTAAACCTGCTCAATAACAAAAAATCGCCAATCGTTGATGCTGAAATTGAAGATTTTTTGCAAAATAAAACACTAGATTTTCGGGCGACACTGGATAAAGCGGATGCCTATAACGATGCTGATTACGTCGTCATTGCCACACCAACCGATTACGACCCAGATACCAATTATTTCAATACAAAGTCTGTAGAAGCGGTTATTCAGGATGTAAAAAGTATCAATCCTGATGCTGTGATGATAATTAAGTCTACTGTACCAGTTGGGTATACTGCAGAAATTAAGCAACGTTTTGGTGTTGATAATATTTTCTTCTCACCAGAGTTTTTAAGAGAAGGCAAAGCGCTTTACGATAATTTATATCCTTCACGGATTGTTGTTGGAGAGAAAAGTGAGCGTGCAGAAACCTTTGCTAAGTTACTGGTTGAAGGCTCGCTTAAACCGGATGTCTCCGTTTTGGTGACTGACAGCACAGAAGCCGAAGCGATTAAGTTATTCTCGAATACTTACCTTGCTATGCGGGTGGCGTACTTTAATGAGCTTGATAGTTACGCAGAAGCACACGGTTTGGACTCACGTCAGATTATCGAAGGTGTCGGTTTAGATCCACGCATTGGTAGTCACTATAACAATCCTTCATTTGGCTATGGTGGTTATTGTTTGCCAAAAGACACTAAGCAATTATTGGCCAATTACGAAGATGTGCCTAATAACATCATCAAAGCGATTGTTGATGCCAATACTACAAGAAAAGACTTTATTGCTAACTCAATCATTAACAAAAATCCTAAAGTTGTCGGCATTTACCGGTTAGTGATGAAATCCGGTTCTGATAATTTTAGGGCCTCAGCTATTCAAGGTGTGATGAAACGTATTAAAGCCAAAGGTATTGAGGTTATCGTTTATGAGCCTGTACTTGAGGATGCTGAGTTTTTCAGATCAAAAGTTGTGAATGATCTCAATCAGTTTAAATCTCAGGCGGATGTAATTTTAGCTAATCGCCTCACTGAAGATATTATCGATGTGAAAGATAAAATCTATACACGAGATTTATTCGGTGGTGATGCTTAGAATGAGAAAATGATCACTGAGTAAACGTTTTATTAGTTATAAGATAAAGAAGTGGCATGGATGCCAATATGAAATATCTGAGTAGACTGCCATGGATGGCGGGGAAATTTTATTTCTGGCATCTGTGCCACCCAAGTAAGCCGAGCTAAACGCATAGCTATTGGGATGAGTTTTCACTTTCTTATAAAATTTCCTATCAAGTCATGTCTATGCTCATCTTCTCCTATTCATAAAACTTATATCTGGTTTCGCAAAAAGAATACTAATGTCATGAGTCTCTATGGCAGGGTAAGTTTAACTTTAAGTTTAAACAGCTTATAACTATTTATTTTCTATAAAAATATAAAATAAACTTTGATTGTTCAGAGGTATTATTAATACTAGTTCTGAATGATAACGTCATTCCGTTTATACTTAGCCGCAATTTTAAACAAATATTTAAGAAGAACAATCAGGATAGTCAATGAGTAAAGTTGCATTAATCACTGGCATTACAGGGCAAGATGGATCTTATTTAGCCGAGTTTTTACTTGAAAAAGGCTATATCGTTCACGGGATAAAACGACGTGCGTCAAGTTTTAACACACAACGCGTCGATCATATCTATCAAGATCCTCATGTCGATAATAAAAACTTTATATTGCACTACGGCGATTTAACGGACTCATCCAACCTGACTCGCATTTTACAACAAGTTAAACCTGACGAAGTATATAACCTAGGTGCGCAGTCTCACGTCGCAGTCTCTTTCGAGTCACCTGAATACACAGCTGATGTTGATGCGATGGGTACGCTTAGACTTTTAGAGGCTATTCGATTGTTAGGTCTTGAAAAGAAAACACGCTTTTATCAAGCATCTACTTCTGAACTTTATGGTTTAGTGCAAGAAATTCCCCAGAAAGAAACAACACCTTTCTATCCTCGATCCCCTTATGCTGTTGCTAAACTCTATGCTTACTGGATCACGGTCAACTACCGCGAGTCTTATGGCATGTATGCCTGCAATGGCATTTTGTTTAATCATGAATCTCCCCGCCGTGGTGAAACCTTTGTCACACGTAAAATTACCCGTGGTTTAGCGAATATTGCTCAAGGACTGGAAAAGAAGTTATACATGGGCAATATGGATGCATTGCGTGACTGGGGGCATGCAAAAGATTATGTGCGTATGCAATGGATGATGTTGCAACAAGACAAGCCAGAAGATTTTGTTATAGCCACCGGTGTGCAATATTCAGTTCGACAATTTATTAGCTGGTCAGCACAGGAGTTGGGCATCACGCTAGAGTTTGAAGGCGAAGGTACTACAGAAAAAGCTATTGTTGTCTCAATCGAGGGTGAAAACGCTCCTGCTCTGAGTATTGGTGATGTCATTGTCGAAGTTGATGAACGTTATTTCCGACCTGCTGAGGTGGAAACTTTACTGGGTGATCCTGCTAAGGCTAAACATGAATTAGGGTGGGAACCAGAAATTACCGTGCAAGAAATGTGTGCTGAAATGGTTGCTGAAGATCTTAATATTGCAAAACGTCATGCCTTACTGAAATTACATGGCCATGAAGTACCTGTGAGTGTTGAATAAATTATGAGCCTGAATATTTTTGTCGCTGGTCACAATGGTATGGTGGGATCAGCAATCATTCGTCAGTTAGAAAAAGACAAAAACAATCGCATTATCACTGCAGAACGTCGTGATTTAGATTTAACCAATCAGCAAGCAGTTAATCATTTTTTTCAATCTCATCAGATTGACCAAGTCTATCTCGCTGCTGCAAAAGTGGGGGGTATTCATGCCAATAATGAATATCCTGCTGAGTTTATTTATCAAAACATGATGATTGAAGCCAACATTATCCATGCTGCTCATCAGAATGATATTCAAAAGTTATTGTTTTTAGGCTCATCATGCATTTATCCCAAAAATGCAGAACAGCCTATGAAGGAAGAGGCTTTACTCACTGGTATTTTAGAGAGCACCAACGAGTCTTATGCTATTGCAAAAATTGCCGGTATTAAGTTGTGTGAAAGCTATAACCGACAATATGGACGAGATTATCGAAGCGTCATGCCTACAAATCTCTATGGTGAAAATGACAACTTCCACCCTGACAATTCTCATGTAATACCTGGGTTAATTCGACGTATCCACGAAGCAAAAGTGAACGGCGATAAACAGGTTATTGCTTGGGGAAGTGGAAAACCGATGCGTGAATTTTTACATGTTGATGATATGGCCGAAGCATCAGTATTTGTTATGAATTTGGATATCAGTAAGTATCAACGGCACACTCATCCAATGCTTTCACATATAAATGTCGGAACAGGAGTTGACTGTACTATTCGGGAGTTGGTTGAGACGGTTGCGGAAGTCATAGGGTATCAAGGCGAGATTGTCTTTGATGTTACAAAACCTGATGGAACTATGCGAAAACTGATGGATGTCACAACAATTAACTCTCTTGGTTGGAAAGCAGGTATTTCGTTAGTTGATGGACTTGTTCGTACATACAGCTGGTTTACAGAAAATTTAAATAACTCAAGAACGTAGTGACATCTTCAAGTGATAGATAAGCTGAAAGTGTTTACTAACCACCGAGGACTTAGGCGTTATTTAGAAAACACGACATGGCTAATGGCTGAAAGGCTATTAAGAGTTGTGATAGGTTTGTTTGTTGGGATTTGGGTTGCGAGATATTTAGGTCCTGCACAATTCGGTTTGTACAACTACGCACAAAGTTTTGTTTTTTTGTTCAGTGTTATTTCAACTTTAGGCTTGGATGGAGTTGTTGTACGTGAATTGGTAAATGATGATACTAAGAGGAACATTTTATTAGGAACTGCATTTGGCTTAAAACTAATCGGTGCAATTTTAATTTTCCCTATCTTAGCTGGCATATTCATTTTTATTGAACATGATTTATATACAAAACTCATAATTTTCATAATAGCGGGCTCACTAATATTCCAAAGTTTTAATGTAATTGATTATTACTATCAATCAAAAGTTCAGTCAAAATATGTAGCAATTGCAAACTCTATAAGCTTAGGGGTATCAAGCTTGACTAAAGTTGTGCTTATTTTAAATAACGCTCCATTGATTTCATTTGTATGGGTAATTGTCTTTGATACCGCGGTTCTTTGTTTGGGTTTATTGGTGAGCTACCGCTATGTCAGTGAGTTAAATCCAAGAGAGTGGTATTTTGATAGAGTAATGGCGAAAAGTCTTATAAAAAGCTCTCTACCATTAGCTTTCTCTGGTTTAGTTGCTTCTATTTATATGAAAATAGATCAGGTAATGATTAAAAACATAATGGGCGACGAGGCTGTTGGAGTCTATGCGGCGGCAGTTCGACTGAGTGAAGCTTTTTATTTTATTCCAATGATTATTGCAAATTCTCTATTTCCTGCAGTTCTCAATGCGAAGAAAGTTAGTCTAGATTTATACTACACACGACTACAGAGGTTATACACATTTATTGTCTGGAGTGCCGTTATAATCTCGGCCTTTATGACTTATACAAGTGACTGGTTGATAACCATTTTGTTTGGAGAAGAGTACATGGCTGCGACGGATGTACTAAAAATACACATTTGGGCGAGTGTTTTTGTTTATTTAGGTGTGGTCAGTGGTAGTTGGTATCTTTCTGAAAATTTACAAAGCTTAGCTTTCTTAAGAACATTTTATGGGATGTTAATCAACATTATACTTAATTTCTCACTGGTTCCCGTATATGGAATAGGGGGAGCAGCCTTTGCAACTCTGATCAGTTATGCCGTAGCTGGTTTTTTCTTCGACTTTTTTACAAAAAAAACTCGTGTGACGTTTTACATGAAGTTAAAAGCATTCTTTTTTAAGGTTAATTTATGATAATAAAATTGTTTAAATGGATTTTGCCTGATGCTCTTAAGAAGCAGCTAACCAACTTTCGGATACTTGCTTCTGAATACGGCCAGTTCAAAACAATCAAAAATTGGGATTGTGTGGATTCCACTGATGAAAAAATCCCATGGTACACATATCCGTCAATTGAGTATCTTAGAAATTTAGACTTTTCAGGTAAAAAAATATTAGAGTTTGGTAGCGGTAACTCCTCGTCTTTTTGGGCTTCAAGAGCGAGACAAGTTACATCTATTGAACATGATGAAGAATGGTATCTGAAGACAAAGAAAAAAATTATGGGCAACCAAAAAATAATATACAGAAATAAAGAAACATACACAGACATACCGTCAGGAAGTTATGATGTAGTTATTATTGATGGGATTGAACGTGAAGCATGTGCAAAAAAGATTAGTTCTTTTTTAAATAAAGAAACAAATCAAGGGGTGATGGTAATTTTAGATAACTCCGATTGGTATAAGAATACAGCAAAATATTTGAGGGACGAAATGAACTTTATAGAAATAGATTTTCATGGGTTCGGTCCAATAAATAACTATACATGGACGACTTCTATCTTTTTATCACGAGACTTTAATTTCCAACCAGTAGCCAATGTCCAGCCTGTTTTCTCTATGTCAGCAAGTATACAGCATGCAGATTAAGATTCTGAAGAAGTTCACCCTCGATTGTCTGATTAATTTTTTTTCCAAAATATGGTACGGGTACTATTCAACTCTTTCCTTCTCACAAGAAGGAGAAGATATGATCTTGCGTCGTATTTTTGATGGCAAAAAAAAGGGGGTTTATGTGGATGTAGGTGCACATCACCCTAAAAGGTTTTCAAATACTTATTCTTTATATAGAGAATTCGGGTGGAATGGTATCAATATTGAGCCGAACCCAGACTTGTTTAATTTATTTAATAGTTTAAGAAGAAGAGATATCAACTTAAATATTGGTATTTCATGTCAATCAAAAAAACTGGATTATTACATGTTTGATGAGCCAGCCTTAAATACATTTGATGTTAATGTTTTGAATGACCGATTAGCACAAACACGATACAAACATATTAAAACAATAAGTGTTGAGGTTGAGCCTTTATCAGATATATTTGATAAATACCTTAATGGGCAGCGAATAGATTTTTTATCGATAGATGTCGAAGGTTTTGATTTAGATGTGCTTAAGTCGAATGATTGGGAAAAATATCGCCCAAGCTGGGTATTAACTGAACAACTCAATTTAAGCAATATCGAAAGCTTAGATTTTGAGATACATGAATATATGAAGTCTATCAATTATGTTTTGTTTGCAAAAACATTTAATACTTTGTTTTACAAAGAGGCTAGGAAGTGACCTTAGCACCGATAGTTCTATTTGTGTATAACCGTCCGTGGCATACTCAGCAAACAATTGAAGCACTTCAAAAAAATAGTCTTGCTACAGATAGTGAGCTTTTTATATACAGTGATGCTCCAAAAAATGATAGCGCAATACCTCTAGTCAAGGCTGTAAGAGAATATATAAAATCAATCAAAGGATTTAAAAACGTATCGATCATAGAGCGTCGAACTAACTATGGCTTGGCGAGTTCAATAATTGATGGTGTTACGAGAATTACTAATGAGTTTGGAAAGGTAATCGTTCTAGAGGATGATCTTGTAACCAGTCCACATTTTCTTAACTACATGAATGATGGGTTGTCATTGTATGAAAATGATGAGAATGTAGCTTCCATACATGGATATATCTATCCAATCGATAAACTTCCAGAGACTTTTTTTATTAAAGGTGCTGATTGCTGGGGCTGGGCTACATGGAAACGAGCCTGGAATATTTTTGAGCCAGATGGAAAAGTTTTGTTGGAAAAGTTAACGTCTAGTGGACTGCAAAACGAGGCTGATTTCAATGGTAGTTATCAATATACGAAAATGCTTGAAGACCAAATTGAGGGCAAAAATAATTCTTGGGCTATAAGATGGTACATGTCAACTTTTCTAGAAAATATGTTAACTCTATATCCAGGAAAATCATACGTTCAAAACATTGGTAATGATGGCAGTGGTACGCACTGTTCACAAAGTGACTTTTTCTCTCAGGAGATTGGGTATCATTACAAAAAACTAACCAGAATAAAACTACATGAAAACACAATCGCGAAACAAAAAATGCAGTGTTTTTTTAAATCAACATCACTTAACCTTCTTAGAAGACTATTAAAAAAACTCAAACGAGTACTGAATTGAAAAGCTTGTTAAAGTCATTGATACCACCGATTTTTTTTACTTTCCTGAATAAGTTCAGAGGTCGGAAATATGGTTGGAAAGGAAATTATTCTTCTTGGGAGGAGGTATGTTGTCACTCGACAGGATACGATCAAGATGACATTTTGAATAAAGTTAAAGAATCAGCTCTGAAAGTTAAAAGTGGTGAAGCCGCATATGAGCGAGATAGTGTAGTTTTTGATGAAGTATGTTACTCATGGCCATTATTAAGTGGAATATTACTTTCTTCTGTGAGTTCAGGTTCTATCCGAGTGCTTGATTTCGGTGGTGGGTTAGGTAGTAGTTATTATCAAAATAAAAAGTTCCTTGAACTGTTTGATAAAGTTTCATGGAATATCATTGAGCAACCTAATTTTGTAAACATTGGCAAGCAATACTTTTCCGATGACTGCCTTAGATTTTATCCTGATTTAGACAGTTGTCTTGATGAACAGCAACCCAATGTATTATTGCTATCTAGTGTCATGCAATATATTGAAAAGCCATATGAATTAATGGAGCAATTATTGAAAAGAAGGTTTGATTATATCGTCGTAGACAGAACCCCATTTTCTCATGATGATAAAGATCAGTTAAAGCTTCAAGTTGTCTCTCCGGTAATTTACAGTGCTAGCTACCCATGTTGGTTTTTTAGTGAGACTTCATTTGTCGAACACTATCTTAAAAATGGATATAAATTGATAGAGTCTTTCACTAGTTTAGAAGTTAATAGTCGTGATTGTATGTTTAAAGGAATGATCTTCAAACGTGATTAATCAACTTAAGGCTTTATATATTAGGGAACAGTTCAACCCTGGTTTTATCGGTTTATTTATTAATCCGTTTTATTTTGCAAGAAAAGGCCTCTTTAATAGTGTAGCGAATAAGGTCGTTCACCTTGATGGCAAATTATTAGATATTGGCTGTGGTACAAAACCATATCGATCGCTCTGTGAAGTTGAGCAGTATATTGGCTTAGAAATTGATGATGAAGGAAACAGGAATCATCAGTTTGCTGATTCATTCTATGATGGTAAAACTATTCCCTTCGGAAATAACTATTTTGATAGTATCTTGACTAATCAAGTTTTTGAGCATGTCTTTAATCCTGATGAGTTTCTAAAGGAAATAAATCGCGTCACAAAGATTAATGGACTATTGCTTTTAACAGTACCTTTTGCTTGGGATGAGCATGAACAGCCGTATGATTATGCTAGATATTCTTCTTTTGGTTTGAAGCATATTCTTGAAAAGAATGGTTTTGAGATTATCGAAGCTGAGAAGACTAACAATGGTATCGAGGTTGTTTTTCAACTTTTAAGTGCTTATTTATTCAAAGTAACTAATACATCCAATTTATGGATAAACTTATTTCTTAGCATACTATTAACCGCACCAGTCAATACAATAGGACTTCTTCTCGGTAAAATACTACCTAAAAATGATGACTTATATTTGGATAATGTTGTCTTAGCAAAGAAAACCCAAAATGTATAACTACTGTACACTTTTTGATAGTAATTACTTAACTCGTGGCTTAGCGATGTATGAATCCTTAAAGCTACAAACAACAGCTTTTCATCTATATATTTTTGCATTCGATAATAAAGCTTATGACCTACTAATAAAACTTAATCTCGAGTTTGTTACTGTTATCTCTCTCGAACAGTTCGAAGACGAGAAGCTTTTAGCTATCAAGCATACACGTGGAGCAGGGGAATATTGCTGGACTTGTACACCGTCGACAATTAAATATTGTATTGAAAAGTTTAAGCTGCATGAATGCACCTACCTAGATGCAGATCTGTATTTTTTTGGAGACCCAGCAATCTTAATTGAAGAAATGGGCGATAAATCTATTTTGCTCACAGAACATCGTTATACTCCAGCGTATGATCAAAGCAGTACCAGTGGTATATATTGTGTACAGTTTATGACTTTTAAAAACACTTCCGATGGTATGAAAGCATTGAATTGGTGGCGTAATGCATGTATTGATTGGTGTTTCGCTCATTTTGAAGATGGCAAGTTTGGAGATCAAAAATATTTAGATGACTGGACTGACCGGTTTGAGGGGGTGCATGTACTCCAGCATTTAGGTGGGGGAGTAGCTCCTTGGAATGTTCAGCAATACGACTTATCTAGTTCTCAATTTAAATTGATTTTTTACCATTTCCATAATTTCAAATTTATTACTAAAGACAAAGTCGAGTTAGGTCTTTATTTTTTAAATAAAAAAAATATATCTCTTCTCTATAAACCTTATGTAATCCACTTACAGCAAATAAGCCAGATGATACAGTCTCTCGATAGATCAGGTTGTTATAGTGGTATTTCAGGAAAGATACCTTTTCATTGGAAAGAGCCAATTAGAGTTCTGAAAAGAAAAATGAAGGGAATATACAACGTCTATGATACCGATTTTATAACAAAGGAATAGAATGGCATATTTGATTGATTTACCAACGTTTGGTGATGAAAGAGGCAAACTGACAATCATAGAAAAGGTGCTCCCTTTTGAAATTAAACGGTTTTATTATGTTTATGATGTCAGAGGTAAAAGAGGTGGACATCGACATCACAAGACGGTCCAAGCTTTAGTTTCACTCGGAGGAAGTTGTGAAATATATATTAATAATGGTATTGAAGAACAAACGTTTATTCTAGATGAATCTGACAAGTGTTTGATTGTTGAACCTCAGGATTGGCACACGATGGATAACTTTACGCCAGGTTCAACATTATTAGTATTTGCCTCAGAGTATTACGATGTAAATGACTATATTGATGCGCCATACTGATGATTGAATATGAAAACTTAAGAAAGGTTAATGAGAAATTATTTGGAGATTACATAGAAAGTTTCCAAAATTTTCTAGAGAGTGGCTGGTATATATTAGGTAAAAATGTGTCTCTATTCGAAGATGCATTTGCTGATTATTGTCGTTCTGAATATTGTGTTGGTCTAGCATCAGGCTTAGATGCACTTATTCTAGCTATTGATGCATTTGACTTCCCTGAAGGCAGTGAGATTATTGTTCCTTCAAATACATATATTGCGACAATTCTTTCTATTGTTCGTAATGGGTTTAAACCTGTTTTAATTGAACCAGATATTAATACTTATAATATCGACCCGACTAAAATAGAAGAGAAAATTACCGATAAGACTAGAGCAATACTTGTCGTGCACTTATATGGTAAAGCCTGTGATATGGATTCAATATCTGCTTTATCAACAAAATATGATTTAAAAATTATTGAAGACTGTGCACAGGCGCATGGGGCAACTTATAAAGGCCAAAAAGTGGGAAGTTTTGGGGTCGGTTGCTTTAGTTTCTATCCGACTAAAAATCTTGGTGCATTAGGGGATGCCGGTGCTATCACATGTTCCGATAAAGACTATCAAGAACGTATTCAAGCTTTGAGAAATTATGGTAGTCAGGAAAAGTATTATAACGATGTTATTGGCTATAACTCCAGGTTAGACGAAATTCAAGCAGCTTTTTTATCTATAAAATTAAACGTCTTGGACAATATCAATAATCACAAACGTTCGTTAGCAAAGCTTTATTTTGATAACCTAAGTGACAAGTTTATCATGCCTGTTGTTGATGAAGATTATTTCGATGTTTATCACATATTTAATGTTAGAACTGAACGACGTGATGAGTTGAAAGAATATCTATTGAAGAACAACATTAAAACTGAAGTTCATTACCCTGTTCCTCCTGTTAAACAAAAAGCGATGAAGAATGTTCTGCATGGGAACTATCCAATCAGTGACGAAATTCATCAAACGACTCTCAGTCTGCCCATCTCATATTTTCATTCCCAGGATGACGTTTATGAAGTAATTGATGTTATGAATAAATGGCAGACCTAGTTTTTAATGATGATTTAAGTCATCTTTATCATTAATTAAGGTCAGGTATTAAAGAAAAGCTTGATTGAATGAGTTAGTTAAAATAAAAAATGAAAAAAAATAATGAAGAGTTGAAAATAAGTGTCATTTGCCCAATTTTTAATGCAGATAATTATATCTGTCATACCATCAACTCTATTATCAATCAGACCTATCAAAATTTTGAAATCATTATCATAGACGGTGGTTCATCAGATAGTACGCTATCTCTTTTAGAAGGTTATAAAAACAATATAAAGTCGCTTATCTCAGAGCCTGATAATGGGATGTATGATGCGCTAGTTAAAGGTTTTAAGTTAGCGACAGGCGATATCATGTGCTATTTAAATGCTGGAGACTTCTTATACCCTCATGCATTTGAGGCTGTAGCTGATATATTTACGGAACATGATATTTCTTGGATAACCGGATATCGCTCTGTTTGTAATGAAAAAAATATCATTACACATGTAGATTTACCTTTTAGATATACTTCCTCATTAATCAGGGTTGGAGCATACGGCAAAACTTTGCCATATATTCAACAAGAATCAACTTTTTGGCGTAAGAGTATACTTGACACTGTTGACCTGGAGTATTTGAGACAATTAAAGCTTGCGGGGGACTATTATCTTTGGTGGTCATTTAGTAATGAGCATCAGCTGGAAGTAATATCGTCTCCTATCGGCGTATTTAAAAAGCATTCGGGCCAACTCTCTGAAAATTTATCTCAATATAACCGCGAGATTTCTGATTTTGCTGAGCGTAAGAATGTTTTTCATTGGATTCAAGAGGCTTTTGAAATAATTTTCTGGGCACTGCATCCTAAATTAAGAGCTATGTTTTTCAAGTCAGTGTTAGAGTTTGAGCATCAACGAAACGTTTGGAAGAAGACATAAATAGTGAAAATTTCCATCATCACTGTGTGTTTTAATAGTGCTAAAACTATTAATGACACAATTCAATCTGTTGCTTTGCAAGACTACCCGAATATTGAACATATTATTGTGGATGGCGGTTCTCAAGATGGTACACGTGAGATTATTGCTTCATCAGACTCTGTTTCAAAATACATCTTTGAACCTGATGATGGTATCTATGATGCAATGAATAAGGGAGTAAAAACCGCTTCAGGCGACATTGTCGGTATTCTCAATGCCGATGATTTTTATGCAAATGAAAACGTACTGAGTAATGTTGCTGCTGCTTTTTCAGACCCTTTAATTGATATTGTGTATGGTGATCTTGTTTATGTTGATAAAGAAAATACGGATAGGATCATAAGATACTGGAAGTCACGATGCTTTGTCCCAGGTCTTTTTCAACGCGGCTGGATGCCTGCACATCCTACTTTTTTTGTCAGAAAACACTATTTTGATGAACTTGGGTATTACGATACTGAATTTAAAATTCAGTCTGACTTTGAGCTCACCATGCGGTTTCTAGAAATTTACCGTCTTACATCAGTTTACCTTCCTAATATAATGATAAAGATGCGAATAGGTGGAGCGAGTAATAACTCGTTAAGAAATATTATTAAAGGGAATATCGAGTCTTTTAAGGCATGTAAAAAAAATAACCTGAAAATTCCTTTTTATTTCAATTTAATAAAAACAGCATCACGACTCCCTCAATTTTGGCAGCGTCCATGAGACATTTATTGAAGCGTTATGGTTTTTTGGGCTCTATTAGGTTAGTGAGTGCATTAGTCGTAACCAAGATTTTTTATAAACCTGCACGCCTTATACGCTTGCCTTTTTATATTCGCGGACGTTCTGCCGTTAAATGGGGGAAACATTTTACAACGGGTGTTGGGGTCCGAATTGATGCGCTTGGAACAAAACCACATCAGATCGTAATTGGTAATCGAGTGCAACTTAATGACTATGTTCACATTGGTGCTGTTGATCAAGTGGTGATTGGTAATGATGTTTTGATTGCAAGTAAGGTCTTCATTACTGATCATAACCATGGCTGCTACAGTAATGAAGATATTGAATCATCACCAAGTGAGAATCCAACAGACCGGGAACTGTATTCTGCCCCGGTAATTATAGAGGATAAAGTCTGGATTGGAGAGTCTGTGTCAATCATGCCTGGAGTAACAATAGGTCAAGGTGCCGTCATAGGGGCTGGTTCAGTTGTTACTAAGGATGTTGATAAAAATACTATTGTAGTAGGTGTTCCAGCTAAAATAGTCAAAAAATATTGTTTCATTACAAAGCGATGGATCAAAGTAAGGAATCAGGATGAATCTACCAAATAAAAAAGTAGCAGTGCTTTTGGCTACACATAATGGAATAAACTGGATTGAAGAGCAAGTCCATTCAATACTGGAGCAAAGGGATGTTGATGTCAGACTGATCATATCTGATGACGGTTCAACTGATGGGACATATCCCCTTGTAAAGCAACTTGCAAAAACTGATGCAAGAGTGACTCTGTTATCAGATCATTCTGCCGTAAACGGTGCCGGGAAAAATTTTTATCGGCTAATTAGGCAGGCTGATATTTTAGATGCTGATTTTGTAGCTTTTGCTGATCAAGATGACATATGGCTGAGTAATAAACTTGAATACCAGACTCATACATTGATTAAACGAAATGTTGATGCGATATCAGGAAATGTGGTCGCTTTCTGGGATGATGGACAATGTGCTTTTATTAATAAAGCCCAACCTCTCAAGCAATTAGATTATCTATTTGAGTCAGCTGGACCTGGCTGTTCCTTCTGTGTAACTAGAGCCTTGTTTGATGAGCTTCATGACTTTGTTCAGAAACATACAGATGAAAACCTTCCAGATCTTCATGATTGGCTAATTTATGCTTATGCAAGAGCGGCTAATTATCAATGGTATATAGAACAAAGACCACTCTTAAAATATCGACAGCATCTACACAATGTGGTGGGTGTACATAAAGGCTTCCGAGCATCTATAAAGAGATTGGTGACAGTAAAGCAGCGTTGGTATAGAAATCAGGTTCAACTACTTTCATATTTACTTTTAAGCTATTGTCAGGAAAAAAAAACATCTTCATCTCTTATGCAGCGTATGGTTAGATTAAATTTCTCTGACAGGCTTGTACTGGCATTTAATGTCAGTAAGTTCAGGAGGGAACGCTCTCATCAATTAGTATTATCATTAATGCTAATTACATATGTATTCTGATGAAGTTATTTGATTTTATTAGTAAAAACTCATTGTGGAGTTTATTGGGTGGTGTTTTACCCGCATGCGCAGCTGTTATTTGTCTGCCTGTATTAGCTCTTCTACATGGAACTGAGATTTTTTCTTATGTTTCTCTTTTGTGTTCTATTTTTTTGTTCTTAGTTGTGTATGACTTTGGTTTATCGAGAAGCCTTCATCACTTTATACCCTCATTAGAGTCAGAGAAGGATATTAGTGAGTATCTCAAATCAGGGATGTTTATCGGGGGGCTCGTAGGACTCGTAGGAATGGCAACAATTTATTTCTTCTCTGAGCCTTTTATAACTGGTTGGTTAAAACCTGCCGAAAAAATTCAGAATGAGTTGATTAACTCATTCAAGATTGTTGCTCTTGGTCTCATCCCATCAATCTTAATTTCGGTGTATAGGGGAGCTTTAGAGGGAAAAGGTGAATTCAGAGTAGCTAATATTGCAAAAATGGTGTCTGGATGTAGCCTTTTTTTATTTCCCCTTCTTGTATATCCGCTCTCATCTTCGGTTTTTGCAGTAGCTGTTGCCTTGGTGACCTCTCGAATCTTTTCTTTCTATTTTTATTATTTATTATCCAGTAATTATTTACCTTCAATATATAGGGTGGGAGGTGTTAAGAAGTTAAAAAATATAATTAATTATAGTTTTTATGCCGCGATAGCTGGATTTATATCATCAGGTTTTATTTTCTTAGATAGATTCTTTGTCGCAGGATATCTTTCAACGAGTGAATTATCTGTTTATATATTAAGTCAGGACATTATGAGCCGTTACCTTCTTTTACCCTGGTCTCTCGCTATTGTTTTAGTGCCCATTATGGCTAAGCCTGATAAGAGTCGTGAACAAGCGTATGCAGTTACTAACTGGTATAAAAAGGTTAGCTTGCTCAACTTATTTTACCTGTTAGGATTACTGTTGGTTTCTTTCATTATCACCACTGTTTTTGCTACGGAAGTGATTGATAAATCAGTCAGTATTGTCGTTTTTATCCTAGCTATCGGTATTATGGCTGCTGCTTATTCACAGTTGCCTTTAGTCAGTTTATTTGCAAAAGGCAAAGTGAAGTTACTTATGTTCGTGTTTTTGTTTGAAAGTGTACTGTACGTAATTACTGCTCCTTACATCTTTCAATCGTATGGTGTTATTGGTGCTAGTTTTGTCTGGTCTGGCAGACTTACTTTGGAGGCTGTTTTCTTAAGAATTTTATTGAGAAAAACGGCAATGAATCCTGCTCTAGGACAAGCTAATGATGTACCGTAAACATGTTTGGTTGATTTATCCACTGCTGGGATTGACAGCTTTTTTATTATCAATTTCAGCTTCAGTAGATTGGATGCATTACAACTGGCATTATGAACATCGCGTTGCCAATCAAACTTGGTATCAGCTCTTTGATTCTTTTTCTCTCACTAAAGAAATACTTTTCTTTTGGTCAAGCAAGTTGTTAGGTGAACTGATTGGCTTCAAATGGTTTATTTTCTCTCTGACTATGGGGCTGACTACTCTCAAACTTTATTACTATGAGAGACTGAGTGACAAAAAGCCATGGTTAACCATTTTCTTTTATTGCTGTTTCTACCTTTTTTTATTGGAAGGGACGGTTCTTAGAGTTGCTTATGCCACAGCTTTCGTAATAGTGGCAATTTATTTCTTGTTTGATAAGAGGCCATTATTAAGCTTCGGCCTCATTCTCTTATCATCTCAGATTCACCTTACATGTTTAGTTTTCTTGATCATATTTCCAATCTATTACAGTAAATATTTTTTTACTGCATTACTAGTAAGCTTTGTATTATCACCGTTATTTATTTTATTTCATTTTTCATTATTTGACTTAATAGGGAGTGTTGCTGGCTATGTTAACCCTAAATATCAATTCTATTTTGGTGAAAAAATCATTGATACCCAAAACTCAACGGGATTATTTTTTTATTTTTTAGCTGTATTTTATGCATTAAACCTTTTTGTGGTTTATACACTTAGAAACTCTATTTTTTCTGACCCTAAAGCGAGAGTTTTAGTTGGGACAGGACTTATGGGTATTATATTTATGTCAACGATGTATACTCATGTCGCTCCTGCCACGCGGTTAGCGGAGTTGATGATGATTACGCTACCACTCTATTTGACGAGTGTTTTTTTGGAGTGGCAGAAAAATAAATATTATTGGGTATGTTATTCAATAATCATCTTTGCAGTGCTTTACGCTTTAGCAAGGTTTGTTTATCTGTACCCCTCACTAATTCCTTTTCTCAAATAAAACAGTTGTTAGATTAAATAAATGCGAATTTTAATTACGGGTGCAAATGGCTTTATTGGGCAGAATGTACTTGCTTCATGGTCTAAGGAGAAAGAAGTCGAGCTTGTCGCATTACAGCGAACAGCCTCAGATAAATCTATCCCCGAAATTGAATATTGGCTTTATCCAGAAATAAACAGCGAAACTATTTCATCACTGGATTTGAGTTCAATTGATGTGATTATTCATGCCTTGGCTGCTATAGATATTCCGAATAAAAACGAGGATGAGGCAAGAGCCGTATATCAAAAAGTAAACGTGGAGTTAACTCGAGTTTTAGCAAGTCAGGCTGCTATTGCGGGGGTAAAACACTTTATTTTTATAAGTTCAACCAAGGTAAACGGTGAAGAAACGAGTGAAACATTAGAGCCTTTCTGTGAGACTGACGTACCATTACCTGAGGATGAATACGCTCATTCGAAATTAGCCGCTGAAAATCACTTAAAAACTATCTGTCATGCATCCAATATGGCATACACGATAATACGTCCACCTTTGGTTTATGGGCCTGGAGTTAAAGGTAATTTCGAGAAACTGATAAAGCTTGTAGGAAAAGGAGTCCCACTTCCTTTCGCAAAAATGCAAAACTGGCGATCAGTACTTGCAATTGACAATTTGACTGACTTTATATGGACCTGTATTGAAAAGCCAAAAGCAAAAAATGAGACTTTTCTGATTGCTGATAAGGATGATGTGTCTACAACGGGTTTACTCATTGCCATTTCTGAAGCCTACAAGAAGTCGCTAAGGCTTTTTTATATACCAAAAACGCCGTTGCGATGGTTACTGGCATGTATAGGAAAAAAAAACATATATCGAAAGTTATATAGTTGTCTAATAGTCAGAAAAGACAAGGCAAAGGTGTTACTTGGCTGGGAACCGATCTCTGACTTACCTAGCCAATTAAGAAAAATGGTAGAGAGAGAGAAATGATAAGAATTTTAGATGTTTTTTTTGCTTTAACTGGACTGATTATATTCTCTCCTTTACTTGTCATATTGTTGTTTTTGGGAATTTTTGATTCTGGTAGCCCGTTATTTTTTCAGCAAAGGGTCGGAAGACAGAAAACGATTTTCACATTGGTTAAGTTCAGAACTATGCGTAAAAACACCGCTCATGTCGCCACACATTTGGCGGCTGAGTCTTCAGTAACGCATTTCGGGCGGTTCCTCAGAAGGACTAAACTCGATGAACTTCCTCAGCTTTGGAATGTATTAAAAGGCGATATGAGTTTGGTTGGTCCAAGGCCATGCCTGGAAAGTCAGCATGAGTTGATTGAAGCGAGAAACAAACTGAATGTGTTCTCAGTACGCCCTGGTATTACTGGCTTAGCTCAGGTCAATGATATTGATATGTCGACTCCTGAGTTACTTGCTGAAACAGATGCCAAAATGATTGCCTCGTTTTCAGTCAAACAGTATTTCTATTTAATTTTTCTCACTTTGACTGGCAAGGGAGCGGGGGACAGGATCAGGAAGTGAGTTGTGAGCAAGCTCACACAATGCAAAAAGTCTGTTTGATTTTCATTCGTTTTTTCATCTAACCTAAAGCTTCAGTTTCAGGAGAAACTGTTAATGGACTTAGTTTTAACATGGAGTATGGATTATGTTACGAAAATCATTTTTTGCATTGGTCTTATCGTTTTTTCTCAGCACTTCTCTAGCATATGCTGCCGACAAGATTGATCTCAATACAGCGACCTCAGAAGAGTTGCAGATGTTAAATGGTGTTGGACCTTCAACGGCAGATGCCATAATTGAATATCGTGATGCTCACGGAAAATTTAAAACGGTAGATGAGCTGACTAACGTCAAAGGTATTGGTGATAAAAAGTTAGAAAAACTGTCTAATGACCTGACTGTTTCTCAAAATTAAGCTTTCTATTTAAAAAAACGGCATGAAATACATGCCGTTTTTTTTAGTGTGACAAGTTGGTCAGCAGTTGTTCTTTTAGGTTATTTTCTTCCAGTTCATCAAGGGCATTCTCATCTGCTGTGGTAATGAAAAATACGTCTTCAACTTGGTCGCCGAGTGTATTAATTTTGGCGTTAATGAGCTGAACCTTACAGGCCAGAAACACTTGAGCGATAGCCGAAACCAATCCAGGTCTGTCATGTGTATGTAAGGACATCACGGTATGGTTTTGTTGAAGGTTGGTTTCAAACTCAATATTCGGCTGTGTTTTAAATAGCTTCATTGTTCTCGGTGTGATGGTGGGGCTATATGGCTTCACATGAGAAGTGTTGGCGAGTTGCTTTTCAAGCGAACGGGTAATTTGTCTGGTATCTAGTCGGTCACCGTTTACGATGAAGGTATTCAAAGCATCGTGCTCATTGGTGACATTGATTTTTGCGTCCAATACATTGAGTTGGCATTGCTCAAGCGCTGCCGTTATGGCGGCAAAAATGCCAGCCCGATCATGAGTGACAATAAAAATTTCTAGCGTCAGTTGATCATTATGTTTTCTCAGTGCGATTAATGGATCGTCATCCATATGATCTAAACGTTGCTCTGATTGCCAAACGAGTTCATCAATTGAATGCCTGAGGAAGTAGTCCAAATCATAGGCATGCCAGAGCTGACTGATATCTTCTTGACTACGGCCGTTAGATAGCAGTTGTTGCATCGCTTCCTGGTATTTTTTGTAGCTCTTTTCACGTGTACTTTTTGCTTGAGCCTCAGTATGTTCAATCCACTGGTGGGTACTGTGGTAAAGCTGTTTCAATAACGAATCTCGCCAACCATTCCACAAGTTATTATTAGTGGCTCTGATATCAGCAACCGTTAATAAATAGAGATAATTCAGTCGTTCTGTTGTCTCTACCAAGTCAGCAAATTTTTTGATGACAGTCGGATCTTCCAAATCACTTTTCTGAGCCGTCGTCGACATAGCAAGATGGTATCTAATCAGAAAAGCGACGATATTCGTATCATATTCACTGAGGTTATGTCGCTCACAGAATGCTTTTGCATCAACCACACCTAAGACGCTGTGATCTCCACCTCGGCCTTTGGCTATATCATGATAAATACCTGCGATATAGAGTATTTCCGGTTTAGGCTGTTGATTAAACACTTCAGAGCAAAGAGGGAACTCTTCTCTGTTTTCTTCACAGGAGAAGCGTCTTAAATTACCTACTAAAAATAGAGTGTGTTCATCAACCGTATAGGCATGAAATAAATCATGCTGCATTTGGCCGACGACGCGACCGAATTCAGGCAGGTAAGCACCTAAAACGCCTAATTCATTCATTCGACGAAACTCATGCGTCACGCCTTTTGGCTGACGAATAATTTCCATAAATAAAGTTCGGTTTTTTATATCACGGCGGAAATTATCATCAATTAAGTGTAAGTGGGCATGAATCTGACGGATAGTCGACGCTCTGACCCCTTTGAGCTCAGGGTTTTGCTGAAGAATAAGAAAGACTTCTAATAAGGCATATGGATAGTAGGCAAAGATGCCCGGGTTGATTGTTTCAAGATAGCCATTATGTGACTGGAAGCGACGATTAATTACTCTGACTTCACGAGGTTCATCGGCGAGGATAATCGTCTCTTCAAACAGCTGTAGTAAGAGACTATTCATTTGCCTGACAGAGCGGGCACAACGATAATAATCCTTCATGAATTTTTCAACAGCGAGTCGAGAGTCGTCGTCTTTATATCCCAATTTCTTAGCGAGTTCTCGCTGAAAGTCGATCATCAACTTTTCTTGTTTACGACCTGCAAGGTGATGCAGTACAAAGCGGATTGTCCACAAAAAGTTTTGCGCTTTTTGTAAAGTTTCATATTCGCTATTAGCCAGAAACCCTTTTTGACGAAGTCCTTCCAGGTTTTTAACATCAAAATGCTGTTGAGCTACCCAGTTGACGACCTGAATATCTCTTAACCCCCCAGGTGATTCTTTAATATTTGGTTCGAGGTTATTGGCCGTATCATTATAGCGCTGATGGCGATCTAACTGTTCTTGTCTTTTTAATTCAAAAAAGCGTCGAGTGTCCCAGGTTTTATTAGTGACTGTCAGTTGTTGCAGTGATTCAAACAACGCACTGTGGCCACACAGTAATCGTGCCTCTAATAAGTTAGTGGCGATAGTGATGTCATCTTCTGCTTGCTGACGACATTCCTGTATCGTTCTGACGCTGTGACCAATTTCTAAGCCCACATCCCAGAGTTGAGTCAGAAAACTGGATAAAGAATCTGGTGGCGTGTCTGAGATGGATTCATCAAGTAAAATTAATACATCAATGTCAGAATAAGGATGGAGCTCTCCGCGTCCGTAACCACCTACGGCAATCAGACTGACAGGTGTGTCATCACTGATATGTTGCTGCCAGATTTGCGTCAGAATCTCATCAACAAACGAGGCGCGTTGATACACCAAGTCTTCAATAGAACTCCCAGCATCGAATTGTTGCTGGAGATATAGCTGGCCTTGCTTTAAAGCTTGTCGACAAATTTCATTGGTGACCTCTGCATCAGAAGGAATCACTAAGTTTCCAACTTCCCAGATAGATAGAGTCTGCTGAGGCATACAACACCTTATAGATTAAACGGTTTCTTCTTCACGTAAGGTCAGAATGTCATATCCGCTATCAGTCACTAAAATGGTGTGTTCCCACTGTGCTGATAAAGAACGATCTTTGGTTACGACGGTCCAGCCATCAGGCAGTTGCCGAACATGACGTTTGCCTGCATTAATCATTGGCTCAATAGTGAATGTCATGCCTGCCTTGAGTTCGAGTCCTGTGCCCGGAGTACCGTAGTGAAGGACTTGGGGATCTTCGTGAAAGACCTGGCCGATACCATGACCACAGTACTCACGAACAACGGAAAAGTTTTCTTTCTCGGCATAAGTCTGAATGGCATGACCAATATCACCCAGACGGATGCCTGGTTTAACCATTTCAATACCGACAAACATGGATTCACGGGCAACACGACAAAGACGCTGGGCCAAGATAGAAGGCTTACCAATCTGAAACATTTTGCTGGTATCACCATGGTAACCATCTTTGATAACGGTGATGTCGATGTTGATAATGTCGCCGTCTTTGAGTTTTTTCTCACTGGGTATGCCATGGCAGATGACATGATTAACAGAGGTACAGATGGAGCGAGGAAAACCATGATAATTTAACGGGGCAGGAATGGCTTGTTGTTCGTTGACAATGTAGTCATGACAAATCTGATTGAGTTCTTCAGTGGTGATACCGGCTTGGACATGCGGTTCAATCATGGTCAAAACGTCAGCGGCAAGTTTTCCCGCTACACGCATTTTTTCAATTTCTTCGGCAGTTTTTATACTGACAGCCATTTAAATTCCCTGCTAATTTTGAAATGAAGTTTCTGATATCAGACATAGTTTGCCGTAAATCGGCTTTGGTCACCAGTGATCATTCTAGGCCAAGCTGGTAATTGTTCTTTTCGCTTTGTTTTGTTGCTTAAGTGTGGAATAATATGCGCGCCGAAAGAAGGCAAAATCACACATGTGCCGTCACAGGTGTCGGGGTGCTATTAGGTCTGACCTAATTAGTCGACAACTGGGGTACGTGGAGGTTCAACCCCATACTATTAAAGGTATAATCATGGCTAAAACAACAATGCGCCAAATGCTTGAAGCAGGCGTACATTTCGGGCACCAAACCCGTTACTGGAACCCAAAAATGGGCCCATACATCTTTGGTAAACGTAACAATATCCATATCATCAACTTAGAACATAGCTTGCCAATGTTCAACGATGCGTTGAATTTTGTCAGCAAACTGGCGTCTAAAAAAGGTCGTATCATGTTTGTCGGTACCAAACGTGCTGCACAAGATGCGATTCGTGAAGATGCTGAACGTGCAGGTATGCCATATGTCAACCGCCGTTGGTTAGGTGGCATGTTGACTAACTTCCAAACCGTTCGCCAATCAATTAAACGTCTGGATGCTATCCAGGACATGATCGAGTCTGGCAAAACTGAAGGTCTGAAGAAAAAAGAAGTCTTAGATCTGGCTCGTGAACAAGAAAAATTAGAAAAAAGCATCGGTGGTATCCGCAAAATGGGTGGTTTACCTGATGCAATGTTTGTTATTGACGTTGAACATGAACGTATTGCTATTCAAGAAGCCAAAAAATTAGGCATTCCTGTTATCGCTATCGTCGATAGTAACAGTAATCCAGATGGCGTTGATTACGTTATCCCTGGTAACGATGACTCAATGCGTGCAATCCGTCTATACACTGCAAACATTGCTGATGCCATTCTGGAAGGCCGTGCTTCTGTGACAACAGCAGATACAAAAGAAGAATTCGTAGAAGTTGCTGAAGAAAGTGCTGAATCAGCCAGCGAATAATTTCTACTAGTTTAATTCAGCAGGCTCGCCCGTGGGTGGGCCTGTGTTGTATATGAGCTCAGTGATGAGCATTCATAAAACAATCAGATTAAAAGGGTTAGAGCAATGGCAATTACTGCAGCTTTAGTAAAAGAACTACGTGAGCGTACAGGCTCAGGCATGATGGAGTGCAAAAAAGCACTCGTCGAAGCAAATGGTGACATCGAAGTCGCTATCGAAGAAATGCGTAAATCAGGTTTGGCAAAAGCGGATAAAAAAGCAGATCGTATCACTGCTGAAGGTATCATCGCTATTGAAACAAGTGCTGATAACAAACATGCCGTCATGTTGGAAGTGAATTCAGAAACTGACTTCGTAGCGAAAGCAGATGCTTTTGTTAATTTCGTATCTGCGGTAGCGAAAAAAGCGTTGGAAGCACAACCTGCTGATCTGGACGCGTTAAAACAATTAACACTGGATTCTGGTGAAACAGTTGAAACTGTGCGTCAGGCACTGGTAGCTAAAATTGGCGAAAACATTCAAGTTCGTCGTTTCACTGCATTAAATACTGAAGATGGCATTATCGGTTTCTACCGTCATGGTGACCGCATTGGTACTATGGTTCAGTTAACTGGTGGCAACGAAGAATTGGCTAAAGATTTAGCTATGCACGTTGCTGCAAATCGTCCACAAGCCATTTCTCCAGATGAGTTATCTCAAGAGTTGCTGGATAAAGAACGTGATATCGTGGCGACACAAGCACGTGATAGCGGCAAACCTGAAAACATCATTGCGAAAATGATTGAAGGTCGTATGGCGAAATTTGTCAACGAAATCAGCCTGGTTGGCCAACCATTCGTTAAAGACCCGGACGTGACAGTTGAAAAACTGATCAAACAAGCTGGCGCTTCAATTGACGCTTTTGAGTTCTTTGAAGTGGGGGAAGGTATTGAAAAAGCAGAAGATAATTTTGCTGAAGAAGTTATGGCTCAAGCCAGAGGGAAGTAATTTATGACACAAACGGGAAGTCAGCCAGTTTTTAAGCGTGTCTTGCTCAAACTGAGTGGCGAGGCATTGATGGGGGATGCGGAGTATGGCATCCAGCCAGAAGTGATTTCCCGTTTTGCCAAAGAGATATCTGAGCTGAGCGCGCAAGGCGTTCAGCTCGGTGTCGTCATCGGTGGCGGAAATATATTCCGTGGTGCTGGTCTCGCCGCTAGTGGCATGGACCGTGTCAGTGCCGATCATATGGGCATGTTAGCGACAGTGATGAATGCCTTGGCATTACAAGATGCTTTGGAGCGAAACGGTACTTTCTGTCGTGTCATGTCAGCTATCAGAATTCATGAGGTCTGCGAAGATTATTTACGCCGTCGTGCTATCAGACATCTTGAGAAAGGGCGTGTAGTTATTTTCGCTGCCGGAACGGGCAATCCTTTTTTCACGACTGATTCAGCAGCGAGTTTACGTGCTGTGGAGATCGGTGCTGAACTGATGTTAAAAGCGACGCAGGTTGATGGTGTTTATAACGCTGATCCGAATAAAGAGCCAAATGCCGTTCGTTATGATGAATTGAGTTATGACGAAGTCATCAATAACCGTCTTGCTGTGATGGATACGACAGCTGTTGTGATGTGTCAGGAGCAAAAAATACCTTTACGTGTTTTTGACGTACACAAAGAAGGTAATCTGACAAAAATTATCTACGGCGAAGAAGTTGGAACATTAGTCAAATAGGATTGAATATGATTGAAGATATCAAGAAAGATGCTGCTGATCGTATGAAAAAAAGTGTTGCTGCACTGAATACAGCAATGGCAAAAATTCGTGCAGGACGTGCTCACACCAGCTTGTTGGACCATTTGCATGTCTCTTACTATGGTTCTGATGTGCCATTGAGCCAAGTGGCAAATGTGGGTGTTGAAGACTCAAGAACATTAACGGTAACACCATGGGAGAAAGATATGGTGTCTGTCGTTGAAAAGGCCATCATGACATCTGATCTGGGTGTTAATCCAAACAGTGCCGGCATGACTATTCGGATTCCCATTCCTCCTTTAACGGAAGAACGCCGTCGTGACCTAGTCAAAGTGGCAAAAAATGAAGCTGAAAATGCACGTATCGCTGTTCGTAACATTCGCCGTGATGCTAACAGCACGCTAAAAGATCTACTGAAAGAAAAAGAAATTTCTGAAGATGAGCAACGTGGTGCTGAAGAAGATATTCAGAAGCTCACCGATGCAACCATCAAACAAATTGATGATGTGCTTGCAGAAAAAGAAACGGACTTGATGGAAGTGTAACCGGCTGGTTACACTCTCATTGACCACCTCTGAATGAACCCTCAGAAAAAGAATATTCCTAAGCATATCGCCATTATCATGGATGGTAATGGCCGTTGGGCAAAACGCCGTTTACAACCACGTTTTATGGGGCACCGAGCTGGTGTGAAAACGGTGGCAGAAATAGTGAAACGCTGTGCCGAACTTGGTGTCGAAGTGCTCAGTTTATTTGCCTTTAGCAGTGAAAACTGGCGTAGACCAGGTAAAGAAGTGTCACTGCTTATGGAATTATTTAGTCACGCCCTCGACAATCAAGTCAAAAAGTTACACGAGAATAATATTAGATTGTGCATTATTGGCGACGTCGATAAATTTTCTCCCGTATTACAGCAGAAAATAGTCGATGCACAGTCACTCACACAAAATAATACGGGACTGATAGTCAACATCGCTGCAAACTATGGTGGGCGTTGGGATATCACACAATCCGTTCGTCAGCTTGCAAAAAAGGTGGCTGCTGGTGAATTAGACCCTGACGATATTAACGAAGACGATATCAGTTCATCACTATCAACCGCTGAACTCCCCGAACCAGATTTATTTATCCGCACTGGCGGAGAACAGCGCGTCAGTAATTTCCTGTTATGGCAAATGGCCTATACAGAGTTTTTCTTCACAGATGTATTGTGGCCCGAGTTCGATAAAAAACAATTAGATGTGGCTATCAGCTCATTTAGTCAGCGTGAAAGACGTTTTGGTCGTACTTCTGAACAGTTGCAAGGTCAATCGGATGCTTAAACAACGTTTAATCACAGCAGCCATTTTAATTCCCCTGGTTGTTTGGGCTATTTTTGCCAGTTCCTTAGTGACATTCACTACACTTATCGCTGCCGTAGCCATACTGGCTGCTTGGGAGTGGCATCAAATGATAGGGATAAAAAGCCCGACAATGCGTGTGATGCTGGTGATAGACCTGATTGTTGTATTGTATTTGGCCATTACACAAATTAATCCATATTTTGTGATCAGCATTGGCATTATTATTTGGCTTTTAGCGACATTAACCATACTCGCCTATTCAAATAACTCTCTGTCTGAACGGTTATCCTATTTATTCAAGAATAAAATTTTTGGTGCGATTAGCAGTATTCTGATACTCACTGTATTTGTTGTCTCTGCTGTCACATTGAAAACCTTTAGTGAAACCGGTGCTTTTCTCTTCTTTTTTGTCATGGTGACAGTGTGGTTAGCAGATACCGGTGGTTATTTTGCTGGTAAACGCTTTGGTAAACATGCGTTGGCACGATCTGTCAGTCCGAACAAAACATGGGAAGGTGTCGCGGGTGCCATTGTGCTTGCTTCAATATGGGCAGCTGCTTTTTATTCAGTAACATCACCTTCGACAATCACGTGGTTTGAATGGATGTTAATTTCTATCGCCACGGTGGCTTCATCCATTATCGGTGACTTATTTGAAAGCCTCTACAAACGTGCCTTTTCTGTTAAAGATAGCGGGAATTTACTACCAGGACATGGTGGTATATTAGATAGAATTGATAGTCTTTTAGCTGCAGTGCCTATCTTCACTTTCCTGATATTAATCATGGGTAGTGTCTAGATGAAATCAGTGACGATTCTTGGTTCTACTGGTTCCATCGGTTTGAGCACATTGGACGTGTTGAGTCTTCATCCTGAAAAATTCAAAGTCTATGCATTAACAGCCAATCAATCTGTTGAAACTATGTTGCAGCAATGTCTGCAGTTTCAACCTGAAATTGCTGTGATGTTAGATGCCAAAGCTGCAGACAAACTGGCTGAAGTGCTTCGTAAAGAAGGCTGTAATACAGTTGTAAAAAGTGGCACCCAGTCACTGGAAGATGTTTCGTCATCATCCAGAACCGATATCGTCGTTGCCGCAATCGTGGGTGCTGCTGGCTTATTACCCACTCTTGCCGCTGCCAAAGCGGGCAAGCGAATCTTACTGGCTAACAAAGAAGCATTGGTCATGAGTGGTGCCTTGTTTATGAAAACTGTGGCAGAAAACGGCGCAACTCTTCTCCCCGTTGATAGTGAACATAATGCCATCTGGCAATGCCTGCCCGTAGCAAACACGCAGCATCATGATTTCAACGGCAAAGGGGTAAGGAAGATAATTCTTACCGCTTCAGGTGGGCCTTTCAGAGACTATGAGCTGGATAAATTAGAAGAGGTGACACCAGAACAAGCTGTTGCTCATCCTAATTGGTCCATGGGGCAAAAAATTTCCGTCGACTCAGCGACTATGATGAATAAAGGTCTTGAGGTGATTGAGGCCCATTGGCTATTTGGCTTACAAAGCCAACAAATCGAAGTCGTGTTACACAGACAGAGTGTTATCCACTCAATGGTGGATTATGAGGATGGCTCGGTTTTAGCTCAGATGGGCAATCCGGATATGCGGACTCCTATTACGAATACCTTATCGTGGCCAGAGCGAATCGCCTCTGGTGTGGCACCATTAGACTTAGTGAAAGTAGGCCGGCTTGATTTTAGTGAAGCTGATTTTTCACGTTTTCCTTGTTTACGTTTAGCCTATAAAGCATTAAACGATGGTGGTACGGCTACAGCTATTTTGAATGCTGCTAATGAAGTAGCAGTGCAAGCCTTTTTGGATGAGCAGATACGGTTTACTGAGATTGCGAAAATTATTGAAGACGTTTTAACCGAGCTACCTATTCATGAGGCTTCATCACTCGAACAAATCCTGGCAGATGACGCTGCCGCAAGAGACTTGGCTATGAGCAAGATAGGTTTATGCACTCACTAGTCTTCTTTTTAATCGCTTTAGCCATACTAATTATCATTCATGAATATGGTCATTTCTGGGTCGCCAGACGTTGTGGCGTCAAAGTGCTACGGTTTTCGGTGGGCTTTGGTAAACCTATCTGGCAAAAAGTGGGTAAAGATGGCACTGAGTATGTGTTAGCGCCTATTCCAATGGGCGGTTATGTCAAAATGCTCGATGAACGGGAAATGCCGGTAAGTGAAGAGCAAGCTCAATTTGCATTTAACCGTCAGTCTTTGGCAAAAAGAGTGGCTATCGTCTCTGCTGGCCCTATAGCCAACCTCATTTTTGCCATACTGGCTTATTGGATGTTGTTTGTCGTTGGTGTATCTGGAATTAAACCCATCATTGATGATGTGCATCCAGCCTCAATCGCCGCTCAGGCGGGTCTCAATCCGAGTGATGAAATTTTACAGGTGGATGGTAAACAAACCCCAACCTGGAATAGTGTTTATAAGGCACTCATTCAAAAAGCAGAATATGGTGAACGAACTGAGATTTTAGTACTGACGTCAGGCATTGAGCAGCAATATGCTTTAGTCATACCTCAAGTCAGTATTGATCAAGCAAGTAGTATTTTGGACAAAATAGGTATTGAGCCTTTGCGTCCAGCTATTAAACCGGTACTGGGTGAAATTGTGCCTGACTCACCAGCCCAAAAAGCCGGGTTAAAAGTGGGGGATGTTCTCCTGTCCTCACAGCAACAAACCATTGATAACTGGTCGAAATGGGTTGAATTGATCCAAGCAAGTGCTGGTAAAGAGTTGAATATTGAAGTTCAACGTCATGAGCAACGCTTAACTCTCACATTAACACCACAAGCTGGTGATGATGGAAAAGGACGAATTGGTGCCGCGGTCGATGCAAGTCAGAGCACGATACCTCAGGATCTTCAAGCGGAATTAAGTTATGGCCCTGTTGAAGCGGTCTGGCAAGCGGTGATACAAACTTGGGATTTTTCTTCTTCGACGCTGAAAAGTTTATGGGGAATGATAACCGGGAAAGTCTCAACCGATAATCTTGGCGGGCCGATTAGTATTGCACAAATTGCAGGTAGCTCGGCCGAGCAGGGTGTGACCTCATTTATCAGTTTTCTTGCCATGATAAGTATTACACTTGGCATATTGAACCTTTTACCTATCCCAATGCTTGATGGTGGACATCTCGCCATGTTTGCAGTGGAGGCTGTCAGAGGTAAACCAATCTCTGAAATAACTCAGATGCAGATACAAAAAGTGGGCTTTTTGATTTTGATTATGGTGATGTTTATTGCCTTTTTTAATGATCTCACAAGAGTGTTTGGATAATCAGATTAATTGCAGGTACACTTACTCTTTCGTCGACGGATAGTTATTGCTGATAACAATGAATAAATTACTGCCTATACTCCTGTTTTTGTCTTTTATCTCAGTCGCAAAGGCTGAGTCCTTTACCATCGAAGATATTCGTATAGAAGGATTGCAGCGGATTTCTGCTGGTACAGTCTTTAACTATCTCCCTGTGAAAGTCGGGGATACGATGACGGATAATGATGCAAAAGGCATTATTCGCTCATTGTTTAAGTCTAAATATTTCAATGATGTTGAAGTAGAAAGACAAGACGGTGTATTGGTTATCAAAGTCAAAGAACGTCCAGCCATATCCAGTATCGAACTTGTCGGCAATAAAGACATGGACTCAGCAGAGTTGCTGAAGTCGCTTCGGGAAATCGGTTTTGGTGAAGGCCAGGTTTTTGAGCAAGCCATGCTAGAGCGTGTAGAGCTTGAACTTGAGCGTCAATATTTCAGTCGAGGCAAATACGGTGTGGCGATTAGTTCTGAGGTAACACCGTTATCACGAAATCGTGTAGCTATTCGTATCACGATGGCAGAAGGCGTGGTGGCGACTATCAGTGATATTAACATTGTTGGTAATCATGCTTTTGATGATGAAGAGCTGATGACAGATTTTCAGACCACAACCGGTTCATTACTGTCATTCCTGACGAAGGACAATCAATATTCTCGTCAAAAATTATCCGCGGATTTAGAAACCTTACGTTCTTTTTACTTAGATCGTGGTTTTGTGGATTTTACGGTTGAGTCAACTCAAGTCTCTATCAGTGATGATAAGAAACACATGTTCATCACAATCAATATCAGTGAAGGCGAGAAATATAAAATTAACGAAGTGCGATTAGCCGGTAATTTGATCGTACCTGAAGAAGAATTATTTAAGCTGGTTACGATTCGAGAAAACTCGGTATTTTCACGTAAAGCCATCACTAAGAGTACTGAAAATTTAACTAATCGCTTAGGTAATGATGGCTATGCCTTTGCAAACGTCAACGCGGTGCCTGAGATTGACCGTGAAAAGCGTGAAGTAGATTTGACGTTCTTCGTCGATCCAGGTCGTAGAGCCTACGTCAGACGTATCAATATTTCAGGTAACAGTAAAACACGTGACGAGGTTTTACGTCGTGAATTCCGCCAACAAGAATCTGCATGGATCTCCACTGAAAAAGTTGAACAGTCTAAGGCCAGGGTATCTCGTCTTGGTTATTTTGAAAATGTGAATGTGGAAACTATTCCGGTGGCTGGTGTACAGGATCAGGTTGATTTAGATTTTGGTGTTACAGAAACGCCATCAGGTAGTTTGTCAGCAGGTATCGGCTTCTCACAGTCAGATGGTCTGATTTTCAATGCCAATGTGACGCAGAAAAACTTCTTGGGTAGTGGTAAACACATTCGATTTGGCTTCAATAATAGTAGCATTAACACGATATATAGCTTTGGTTATACCAATCCATTTGTTACAGTCGATGGTATCAGTCAGGGCTTCAATGCTTTCTATCGTGAAACAGATGCTGATGAAGCAAACATAGCAACATACACTCTTGATGCATTCGGTGGGGATATCACTTTCGGTATTCCAATTTCAGAAGAAAATCGTATCAATCTTGGGGTGGGTTATGAACGCACTCAAATTGATCTTCCTTCAGATAACACTATTTCGCGCTATTCTGATTTCATCGATCGTGAAGGTGACACCTTTGATACCGTTACATTGAATCTTGGCTGGTCGAGTGATGACCGTAATAACGCATTATTACCAACAAGCGGTGTGTCGCAAACGTTGACAGGTGAGTTTGCTGTACCAGGGCCATCATTGCAGTACTACAAGCTCAAATACAAAGCGAATGCTTACCATCCGATCAACGACACCTTCACTTTCGCGTTAAGAGGTGAGTTCGGATATGGTGAATCCTATGGTGATACTGAGGAGTTTCCTTTCTTCCAGAATTTCTATGCTGGTGGTATCAGAAGTGTTCGCGGCTTCCAGGCCAATACCTTGGGTGTCAAAGAGGATGACGAACCGTTAGGTGGTAATTTACTGGTTAGCGGTGGTGCGGAAGTCATTTTCCCCGTGCCATTTATGAAAAAAACGTTAAAATCTTTCCGTCTTAGCGCCTTTACTGACTTTGGTAACGTTTATGATGTGGATCAAGATTTTGATGCTGGTTTACTGAGGTATTCAGCTGGTTTGTCCGCTATCTGGATTTCCCCATTTGGTGCAATGTCGTTTAGTATAGCGGCACCGTTGAAGAAAGAAGACGGTGATGAGACTGAAGCATTCCAGTTCTCATTGGGTTCGACGTTTTAATTAATTATTGGAGTTGAGTGTGAAGAATTTGAAGTTTATTTGGCTATTATTTGCATTGTTCATCGCCGCCCCTGCTAGTTATGCAGCAGATTTAAAAATTGGTGTTGTAAATGCAGGCGTGGTGCTTGATAAATCACCACAAAAAGCAGCAGCACTCGCGCGTTTGGAAAAAGAATTCTCCGCAAGAAGTAAATCATTAGAAGCAAAACACAAAGCACTTCGTGCTGCACAAGAAAAATTAAATAAAGACGGGGCTATCCTCAGTGCAGATCAACGTCGTGACAAAGAACGTGACTTATTAAGCGATCAACGTGAACTGCAACGCCTGCAAGATGAGTACAGTGAAGACTTGTCGATCCGTCGTAATGAAGAGTTAAGAAAACTTGAAAAAGACATTGCAGAAACCATTGTCGATCTGGCAAAAAAAGAATCGTATGACATGGTGTTGTATCAAGGTGTCATCTTTGCCAGTGATAAAGTTGACCTGACAAATAAAGTCTTGGAAATGTTGAAAGCTAAAAAATAGAGTACAGTTGTGGGTTTGACACTTGCTCAAATAGCAGAAGAAATCAATGGTAGAGTTATCGGCGATGCTACTTACGAAGTTAGCAGCGTCGGTACTCTATCAAATGCTGAATCATCTCAACTAAGCTTTTTATCTAATTCGAAATATAAAAAGTTTTTAAAACAATCCCAGGCTGGGGCTATCATCGTCTCAAAAGACATGTCCGAATATGTCGTGACAAATGCCATTGAGGTTGATGATCCTTATGTTGCCTATGCCAAAGCAGCTAGTCTTTTACATCCGGTAAAAAAGCACTCTGCTGCCATCCATCCATCTGCAGCCATTGATCCTTCAGCCGAGATAGGTAGCAATGTCACTATCGGTGCACATGTTGTTATTGAGCCAGGCGTTATCATCAAGGATAATGTAATTATAGGCCCAGGCTGTGTTATTGAGCATGACGTCATTCTTAGAAAAGGGGTAACACTCCGTCCTAATGTGACATTATGTTTTGGTGTGGATATCGGCGAGCGTACTATCATCCACCCAGGCGTTGTGATTGGTGCAGACGGTTTTGGCATTGCCAATGATAACGGGCACTGGATTAAGGTGCCTCAGGTTGGCTCAGTTAAAATAGGTAGCGACGTTGAAATCGGCGCTAACACTACGATTGACAGAGGCGCTATCGAAGATACCGTAATAGCAGACGGTGTAAAACTCGATAATCAAATACAAATTGGCCATAACGTGACTATTGGAAAACATTCGGTCATAGCGGGTTGTACAGGAATTGCGGGTAGTACATCTATTGGTGAATATTGTGCGATAGGTGGTGGAACCGGCATGGCTGGACATATCAATATCGCCAATGGGGTGCAGTTGACTGGCATGAGTATGGTGACAAAGTCCATCAATGAAGCAGGTGTCTATTCGTCAGGTATACCGGTTGAGCCAACGAAACAATGGCATAAAAACGTGATTAGATACCGTCAGATGGATAAATTATTTGATCGTGTGAAACAGCTTGAAGAGCAAGATAAAGACTGATTGCAATGTTGTTTTGCTTTACCAAAGTCTGCTCTCACAGTAACATTGTCGGTCTTTTAAATACAATGATAGTCAAGGGATATTAGCTTGAACACGATTGATATACATGAAATTCAACGCCTGTTACCTCATCGATACCCTTTCTTGTTGATTGACAGGGTTATAGAGTTTACCCCGGGTGAGCGTTTGGTCGGCATTAAAAATGTGACATTTAATGAGCCGCATTTTACAGGTCATTTCCCTCAGCGCGTCATTATGCCTGGTGTATTAATCCTTGAATCCCTTGCGCAAGCGACAGGGTTATTAGCGTTCAAGACAGCGGATCAAATCCGTTCTGATGAAGCATTATACTATCTGGCTGGTATAGATAATGCTCGGTTTAAACGACCTGTTGAACCCGGTGATCAACTTAGACTTGAAGTTAAGTTAGAAAAGAATAAACGTAACCTGTGGAAATTTACGGGCGAAGCGAGTGTTGATGGCGAAGTTGTTGTCAGCGCCGATATCATGTGTGTTAACCAAGAAATGCCAAAGTGATACATCAAACAGCTATCATTGATCCAAGTGCCGTTATCGCTGATAACGTCAAAATTGGTCCTTTTTCTGTTATCGGCCCAAAGGTAAAGATTGGCGAAGGGACTGAAATTGCCTCACATGTCGTTATAAATGGACCAACGAAGATTGGTAAGAATAACCGCATCTTTCAATTCGCTTCTATTGGTGAAGAACCTCAAGATAAAAAATTTCATGGTGAAGACACCACATTAGAGATTGGTGATAACAATCTTATACGTGAGTCCGTCACAATCAACCGTGGCACTGTGCAAGGCGGAGGCGTAACTCGTCTTGGCAGTAATAACTGGATTATGGCTTATGTCCATATCGCTCATGACTGTATTATTGGTAACGATAATATCTTTGCGAATAATGCATCACTTGCCGGTCATGTGATTATCGATGATTTTGTGATTCTGGGTGGTTTTACTTTAATCAGTCAATTCAATTACATGGGATCACATTCCTTTAGTGCTATGGGCAGTGTGATTTCAAGAAATGTACCCCCGTATGTGCTGGTTTCTGGTCACATGGCGAAACCCTTTGGGATTAATGTTGAAGGATTACGCAGACGTAATTTTACTGATCTGCAAATTAAAAATATTAGACAAGCATATAAATTTTTATATCGCTCTGGTTTGAAGTTAGAAGAAGCTGAGATACGCATCGATAACATGAATCAAGAATCAGATGAAATTTCTCTATTATCTGATTTTCTCAAGAACCAGGAGGGTGGCATAATCCGATAACAATCGGATTATGCATTATTCCATTCTTAGTTAGTCATTATTCGGCGTTGCTGTAATTTTGTGAATACTTAAATCCGCACCTTCATATTCTTGTTCCTGAGACAGCCTTAACCCCAAGACGAGTTTAAGCAAACCATAAACGCTAAATCCGCCAACAAATGCGATAAGTACACCTAATCCAGTGCCAATGAGCTGTGACATCAAACTAACACCGCCCATACCACCTAAAGCGACTTGACCAAAGATACCAGCTGCAATACCACCCCAAACACCACAAAGACCATGTAGTGGCCACACCCCAAGTACATCATCAATTTTCCATTTGTTTTGTGTGAGTGTGAATGTGAAGACGAATAGTGAACCCGCAACCAAACCTGTCACCAGGGCTCCTAATGGGTGCATGATATCGGAGCCTGCACAGATTGCTACTAAACCTGCAAGAGGTCCATTATGCACAAAGCCTGGATCGTTTTTACCCAATAGGCACGAAGCAAGTATGCCGCCAACCATTGCCATAAGTGAATTGATAGCAACCAACCCACTTATTCCATCAATAGCCTGAGCGGACATGACATTAAACCCAAACCAGCCTACAGTAAGGATCCATGCACCCAGTGCCAGAAAAGGGATATTTGAAGGTGGGTGTGCAAATATTTCACCTTTTTTACCATAACGTCCATGGCGTGGACCGAGGTGCAAGACTGCTGCTAATGCAATCCAGCCGCCCACGGCATGAACAACAATTGAACCAGCGAAATCATGAAAGCCGGCACCATATGTATTACTCAACCACTCTTGAATACCATATGCACCGTTCCATGAAATACCTTCGAAGAAAGGATAGATAAAACCAGCAATAAAAAATGTCGCTATGAGTTGAGGGTAAAACTTAGCACGCTCGGCAATACCACCAGACACAATAGCCGGTATCGCAGCAGCAAAGGTAAGTAGGAAAAAGAACTTAACCAGCCCATAACCATAATTTTCATTCAATGTTGGAGCCGCATCAAAAAAATGTAAATTGTAGGCGATACCGTAACCAATAAAGAAATAAGCGATAGTGGATATGGCAAAATCGACAATAATTTTTACCAGTGCATTGACCTGATTTTTCTTTCTAACTGTCCCGACTTCTAGAAAAGCAAAGCCAGCGTGCATGGCTACCACCATTATGGCACCAAGCAGTATAAACAAAACATCATTTGCGTTATTCACTATCCTATCCCCTCGTTGGTTTAGATATAAAGCACCAAAATAGCAAGAGTCGCACCAAATTAGAAAAAACAATATAAATCAATTGGATGGTTGTAATAAACCTACCAGTGTTGGGTTTTATTGATTTAAATTGGTGCAATATTGTTAGCTTTAGCACTAGATTGGTGCTTCGTGATATCTCATGGTGCATGTGATTAAACGAATTGTTGATCCACAAGCAGCATATAAAAACGTATAATCAACGGCTTTATATAAAGTTGATCAGTAAACCGATGTTGAGGAGACCGCATGGATATCTATGCATCTGATGAAGAGAAAGCAGAAGCAATAAAACAATGGTGGCGTGAAAATGGCCGCTCTGTCTTTATTGGTGTGATACTGGGTATCGCAAGCATTTTTGGTGTACGTTACTGGATGAACTATCAGCAAGTTCAAACTCAGCAAGCGGCTATGATCTACCAGCAAGCGATTGTGTCAGTAAGCAATCAAGATTCTGAAGCTGCTCAAGCCAGCACAGAAAAACTGATGCAGGATAACAAAAATAGTGCCTACGCCGTTTTCGCCGCGCTCCAAATGGCACAAAAAGCGAGTGAAGCAGGTGAGTATGAGAAAGCGAAAGATTACCTGCGTTGGGTGAAAACGAATGCAGAGTTATCAAGTCACCAAGCGTTAGCAAAACTACGTTTAGCAAAAGTTGAGTTTGATCACGGACAATTAGAACAGGCTCTAGAGCAAGTAGCATCCAATGATGTGGAGGCCTTTGATTCTCTTTTTGCTGAGCTGGAAGGTGATATTAAATCTGCTCAGGGAGAGCCGCAACAAGCGCAAACAGCGTATCAGAATGCCTTGAAAGGGCTCAATTCTGGTGAACCTAGACATACCCTGATTGAAATGAAATTAGATGATGTGGCCGTTGCACATGAAAGTTAATTTGCGCTTATTAACCATTGGTCTCTCACTCACCGCACTTACTGCATGTAGCACCGTAGGCGATTGGTTCGCAGAAGAATCCTATGAGGAACCACCAGAGCCTCTAACTGAATTTGCCAGTGAGTTCAATGCCAAAGTCCTATGGGATAAAGGTGTTAATGATGGTGCAGGTGAAAAGAAACTCGACCTGGCATTATGGTGGCAAAATAATAAAATTTTTGCTGTTGATCATGAAGGTGAAGTGACCGCACTGAATGCTGAAACGGGACGTGAAATCTGGGATTCCGATCTGGATTTTAATGTTGTGACCGGCATCGGTGGTGGTATGGAAGCAGTCTATGTCGGCTCAGATAAAGGTTTGCTGGTTGCTTTGAACGAAGCCGATGGCAAAGAGTTGTGGCGGACACAATTAACTAGTGAAGTGTTGGCTCCGGCGACTTCAGCAAATGGTATTGTTGTGAGCCGTACCTCTGATGGACGTGTCACGGGTATTTCAGCAGATGATGGTAAGGTCATTTGGTCATACCAGCGCGCTGTCCCTTTACTTAGTTTACGTGGTGCCGGAAGACCTGTGATTGCTGGTGATACCGTCATTGCTGGCTATGACAACGGTAAATTGGTCGCCCTGACATTGAACGACGGTAAAGTGATATGGGAAAAGAGTATCGCTATTCCACGTGGCAGAACCGAGCTGGAACGTTTAGTTGATATTGATGCTGACCCGGTAGTGATTGAAGATACTGCCTACCTTGTGACTTACCAGGGACAATTGGCTGCTGTAGATATCAATTCTGGTCGTGTGTCATGGTCACGTGATATGTCATCACAAATCGGGCTGGATGCCGCTTACCGAGACGCTGTTTATGTGACAGATGATCAAGGTTATGTCTGGGCTGTCCAGGATGGTAGTGGTGATGCACTGTGGCGTCAGACAAGGTTGCTGAGACGTCAGGTAACCGCGCCTGCGATTGCGGGTAATTACATAGTCGTAGGTGATTTTGAAGGATATATTCACTGGATAGCGAGAGATGATGGTCGCTTTGTTTCACGTCAGCAACTGAGTGATGGTCCAATTTACAGCAAACCATTAGTTATCAATGGCATTGTCTATGTTACTGCAGCTGATGGCAGTCTTTCCGCTTTGAGAGTACCTGAAAATTGAAACCAGTAATTGCGTTGGTTGGTCGTCCGAATGTCGGCAAATCGACCATATTTAACCGGCTAACAAGAAGCCGTGATGCGCTTGTAGCGGATTACGCTGGTCTGACGCGTGACCGTATCTACGGTACCGCGAAAGAGCCTGGTTATGATTTTATATTGATTGATACCGGTGGCCTTACCGATCAAACAGACAATATGTCTGATCTTATGCGTAAACAGGCAAAACTGGCGATTGATGAAGCGGATCTCATCTTATTCATCGTCGATGGTCGTGCAGGACTGATGCCTACTGACTCCGATGTCGCCCAGCTTTTACGAAACGACGGCAAACCCGTTTGTCTTGTAATAAATAAAACGGAAGGTGAACGTCGTGAAATTATCTCTGCCGAGTTCTATGCATTAGGTCTGGGTGAGCCTCAGGTTATCTCTGCAACTCAGGGCAGAGGTATAGATGCGCTGTTAGCCGAAATCAAAGATCGCATCCCAGCGGTTGAGAAGCTGGAGGCCGATGAACCTGAGCAATTTGATGAGAATGAAATTCGACTGGCAGTGTTGGGCAGACCTAATGTAGGTAAATCTACGCTGATTAACCGTTTGCTTGGTGAAGAGCGCGTGGTGGCATTCGATGAACCTGGCACAACCCGTGATAGTATTCATGTTCCATTTGAAAAAGATGGCGTCAAGTACACATTGATTGATACAGCAGGTGTCAGACGACGTTCTAAAGTCTCTGAAAAACTTGAAAAGTTCAGTATATTAAAAACATTACAGGCTTTAGAAGATGCTAATGTAGTGATGCTGGTCCTGGATGCGCATGAAGGCATAGTCGAGCAGGATCTGCATTTAGCAGGACTGATTATTGAAAGTGGGCGTGCTGTCGTTATTGCTGTCAATAAATGGGACGGCCTGGAAAAAAGTGAACGTGAATGGGTAACGACAAATATCGAGCGTCGGTTACCTTTTCTGAATTTTGCCAAAACGCATTTTATTTCAGCATTACATGGCAGTGGTGTTGGCCTCTTATTCAAATCAGTCAGACAAGCATTTCAGTCTGCCATGATAAAAGTCCCTACTTCACGCCTGACTCGGGTATTGGAAGATGCGGTTGCTGATCATCCACCGCCACTGGTCCGAGGTCGTCGTATCAAATTCCGTTATGCTCATCTAGGCGGAAAAAACCCGCCTAGAATCATCATTCATGGAAATCAGACTGAATCAACGCCGAACAGTTATAAACGTTATCTGGAAAATACCTTCAGAGACGTTCTAAAGTTACAGGGCACACCGGTGATGATTGAGTTTAAAACCAGTGACAATCCTTACCGTGATAAAGCCGTTAAAAGTGCGGCACAAAACACACCTCAAAGAAAACAGCGTCCTCCGCGTAAAAGTCGTAAAAATTAGAGCAATCCGGGGTCATCGCTCATCAGATTTTCGAGACTGTTGAGCTTGTCTCGGATTTTTTCACGCGTAGCCAATTTCTCGCGCGCAGCGAGAGGCAGATCTGTAAATAGTATGACTTGTTTGTCTATCAAGGTATTGATCAAATCTTCCAACACCCGGATCAAAGATAAGTCTGATGCGTTAAGCGCAGACAGACTATCTGCTTTGTTTTCTGATTGTGTTAAATAAGCGACCAGTTCGTCAGAGTTTACTGATAGCTTTTCTGTTGCGCCAGCTTGAGGGTTATCGTAAACAGCAATGATGTTAGCTGTTTCATCTCTTTCTACATAAACCATATCTATTCATGACCCCATTAATGTAATGCCATAGCACATTATGGCGTGATATGCTTTACAGTAAACTAAAAAACTGTGAAATTCATCAAGTTTATTAACTCACTATTGTTAAGAAGATGTATACGGAGTCTGTCATCAACACAAATAAAAAAGAGCAGTGGGATGCTCAGGATAGCTACCGTACTCATGATGATCCGTTACTGGCCTGCTTGACGGTTCTCGCCAAAATTCTTAATAAACCACATAGTCCAGAATCATTGATTGCTGGTTTGCCCCTTGTGGATAATAAACTTTCACCCTCTTTATTCAGTCGCGCTGCAGACCGCGCGGGCTTGTCTTCTCGCATAGTGAAGAGAAAACTGACAAAAATCTCAAATCTTGTTTTGCCAGCCATCCTTTTATTGAACAATGCCAATGCCTGCATTCTTCTTGAAATCAACAAAACAAAAGCAAAAGTTATTTTCCCTGAAACAGGTGAAGGGGAGTCCGAGCTGTCTCTTGATGAACTAGCAGAGCAGTATTCGGGATACAGCATCTTTATCAAACCTGTTCATCACTTTGATAAACGAACAGAATTCTCTGCTATACCGCGTGCTGAACATTGGTTCTGGGGCACAATTTTGCGTTTCTGGCCCATCTACGGCCAAGTATTTATTGCATCCATCCTGGTGAATAGTTTTGCTCTGGCTTCACCGTTATTTGTGATGAATGTCTATGACCGTGTTGTGCCAAATAATGCCACAGAAACACTCTGGGTATTAGCCATTGGTGTCGCCACTGTATTTGTCTTTGAGTTATTACTGCGCACACTTCGTGCGTATTTTATTGATATAGCCAGTAAAAAAGCAGATGTGATTCTTTCCGCCACCATTTTTGAAAAAGTGATGGCGGTAAAAATGTCCGCGCGGTCGAATTCTGTCGGGTCATTCGCTAACAGTATGCAAGAGTTCGAGTCGTTCAGAGAGTTTTTTACATCGGCGACACTGACAACCTTGGTTGATTTGCCATTTTCATTATTATTTATTGCTGTTATCTGGCTGGTAGCAGGGCCTGTCGCGTATATACCTTTAGCCGTCATACCTCTGACGATACTGGTGAGTTTGATTATTCAGTTCCCTTTATCAAAAATGATTCAACATTTATTCAGGCACTCCGGACAGAGAAGTTCGATATTAATTGAAACGCTTACCGGCTTGGAGACTATCAAGAGTATTGGTGCAGAGACTCCTATTCAGCGTAAATGGGAGCAGACGGTTGGTTTTATGACTAAATACAGCCAACGCGCTCGTATTTTATCTGCCACGGCTATCAACTTTACTTCCTTCCTGCAACAGATGGCATCCATCACCGTTGTTGTGTTTGGTGTGTATTTAATTACAGAAAATGAAATCACTATGGGGGCCTTAATTGCCAGCACTATTTTGACAGGGCGTGCATTAGCTCCGATGGCACAGTTAGCCGGTATATTGACTCGCTATCATCAATCTAAAGCGGCGTTGAGTTCATTGAATAGCTTGATGGCATTGCCTGTTGAAAGACCATCTGGACGAGAGTTTCTGCATCGGCCTGAATTCAAGGGTGGTATTGAATTTAAAAAGGTGAGCTTTCGTTATCCAGAACAACCCATTGATGCTTTATCAGATGTCTCTTTTAAGATTAATGCCGGAGAAAAGGTGGCATTTATAGGCCGCATTGGTTCTGGGAAAAGTACCATTGAAAAACTGATGTTGGGTTTGTATGAACCCAATGAAGGCTCTATTTTGTTGGACGGTACTGATATTCGACAGGTCGATCCTGTCGATCTAAGAAAGAATGTTGGCTACGCACCACAGGACGTCGTACTGTTCTACGGCAGTATTCGTGAAAATATCACCATGGTGGCTCCCTTCGCTGAAGATCATGAAGTATTAAAAGCGGCGGACATTGCGGGGGTGACGGAATTTGTCAATCGACACCCATCGGGTTTTGATATGCCTGTCGGGGAGAGAGGTGAAGGTTTATCTGGTGGACAGCGTCAAAGCGTAGCCGTTGCTAGAGCATTGTTGTTAAATTCACCTGTTGTGATGCTGGATGAACCCACTAATGCCATGGACAACAGTACAGAAGAACGTTTTAAAGCCAAATTAGCAGAGCACATTGAGGATAAGACCCTTCTACTGGTGACTCATAAAGCCTCACTTTTGAGTTTAGTTGATAGAGTGATCGTGATGGATCAAGGGAATATTGTTGCCGATGGCTCCCGGGAACAAATTCTGTCTGCCCTTAAAAATGGTCATATTAAAGTGAGTAAGGGCTAGTTATGGCTTGGTTCAAAAAAACGCATTCAGACGATCTGGAGTTCATGTCAGAAGTCAGTGCCGCTTCACTGGAAAGTTCATCTCGAGTTGGTCACTCTTTACTACTGCTTACAGCACTGTTTTTCATCTGCGCTTTCTGGTGGGCCAGTATTACAGAGTTAGATGAGGTGACGCGGGGGCAGGGCAAAGTAATTCCATCCAGTAAAGTTCAAGTCATACAGAATCTGGAAGGTGGTATTCTCTCTGAAGTACTGGTACATGAAGGAGACATCGTCAATAAAGATGATGTATTACTTAAGATTGACGATACGCGGTTTTCCTCGTCATTTCGTGAAACCCAGTTAAAGTACTGGGAGCTACTAGCTCGTAAAGCACGATTGACGGCCGAAATGGAAGGCAAACCATTAGAATTACCTGAAGAAGTCCTAAAACAACAACCTGCCTTAGCTGCTAGTGAACGCGCACTTTATCAATCACGCCAACTTGAATTACAAAGTAATATTGATGTTCTTGAGCAACAGGTAAAACAACGACAGCAAGAGCTGCTAGAAAACCAGGCGAAGCTCAATAAGCTGACAACCAGTTACGATTTGAGCCGCCAAGAGTTGGAAATGTCTGAGCCATTGGTCTCTGTGGGCGTTATATCTGAAGTTGAATTATTAAGACTTAAGCGAGCGACCAATGATTTACGTGGCGAAATGGATACGACCAGGTTAGCGATTCCTCGTATCCGGTCAACACTTAACGAAGCTAAGCAAAAAATAAAAGATACGACGCTGAGATTCAAATCAGAAGCAGCATCTCAGCTTAGTGAGGTACAGTCTGAATTAGCCATAACCAAAGAAACAACGACTTCTCAGGAGGATAGAGTGAGGCGTACCTTGGTGCGTTCGCCTGTGAAGGGTAAGATAAAGCAGTTAAAAATTAATACCGTTGGTGGGGTTATACAACCAGGAATGGATCTGGTTGAAATTGTGCCAGTGGAAGATAATTTATTAATTGAAGCCAATATCCGCCCTTCGGATATTGCTTTTTTAAGTCCAGGCCAACAAGCGATGGTGAAATTGACGGCATATGATTTTTCCATTTATGGTGGACTTCCTGCTACATTAGAGAGAATAAGTGCTGATACAATTACAAATGATGAGGGAGAGAGTTTTTATCTGATTTATTTAAGAACAGATAAAAGCTATATAGAGAGTAGTAAAGGTCCATTAGAGATTATTCCAGGTATGACTGTGACAGTTGATATTCTTACGGGTAAAAAAACAGTGCTGGATTATTTGTTTAAACCGATACTCAAAGCTAAAAATGAGGCAATGAGAGAACGTTGATTAATCCGACCATGCCCACCATGCCAGTGAAGGCAGACAACCCAATGCTTTATTGCATCGGTCAAGATGCAAATCAACTTGTGCACATCAAACAGATTTTGTCTGAGCAATATGATGTGCATGATTTTTCATGTGTTGATGACGCACAGTCGGCACTTGCTCAGAAAAAACCGAATCTTATTTTATGTCACTTGAGCTGTCTAAATAGTGAGGCTGAATCTTTATTCAGTCACAGTGACGCAAGCGCAGAACGTGTGCGGGTGCTTATTTTAGGTCCAAAATTGTCTGTATTGGAACAGATATCCATTTTAAAGCAAGGGGCCAGAGGCTATTTTCAGGAAGAGTTACTGGATGATAAGTTGCTGATAGCAATTGAATTAATTCAGAGGGGTGAAGTCTGGGTCGAGCGTCATGTGATTGCCGGTCTGATTGATGAGCTAAATCATGCGCCAACACTCTCAAGCGAACAGCAGCAAAAACTCGATAGCTTATCCCGGAAAGAATTAGAAGTCGCTGAGCTAGTGAGTCACGGGGCGACAAATAAAATGATCGCCAGAACAATGAACATTACAGAAAGAACCGTCAAAGCACATTTAACAGCCATTTTCCAAAAGATGAATATCCCGGATAGGTTGTCACTGGCTATATTTTTCAGAGATTTGCGTTAGTTATATCAAACGACAAAATGTTATGTTTTAATACACCATGTCATTTTTAAGCACAATGGAATAAAGCTTAGGTCAGTCAGTGAGCGTATTACGCTCCGACTGAAGAGGATTAGGATTTGAAGTGATGAAGAAAAATTTAGTTTTAACTCTACCTCTTTGGGTAATGATATCGAGTGTATCAGCTCAAACGTTGCAGAGTGCAGTGATGACAACTATCGAGTCTAATCCTGATATTTTAGCTGCAGCGAGTGAAAGACAAGCTGTTTCCAAAGAAGTTGACCAAGCCCGTGCAGGTTATTATCCAACGCTTGATCTTGCATTAGGTACTGGTTGGGAAATGACGGATAATCCTAATACGCGTTCTTCAGGTCGTGGTGAAGTCAGACTAAATAGAGATGAAGCCAGCTTACAACTTCGTCAAATGCTTTTCGATGGTATGGAAACCAAAAATGAAGTGTTGAGACAAGAGTACAGGACTAACTCACGCGCCTCAGCGGTGTACAGTGCTGCTGAGAATACTGGCTTGGAAGCCGTTGATGCCTATCTGAATGTATTGCGACAACAAAATATTGTCGAATTGGCTCAGACCAACCTTGAAGCTCACCAAAGAACACATGATCAAATCGTTTTACGAAGTGAACGCGGGGTTGGACGTGGTGCGGATATGGACCAGAGCCTGGGTCGTCTGGCATTGGCAGAAGCCAATCTAATGGAAGAAGAAAGTAAATTGAGGGATGCTGAAACCGCGTTTATCAGAGTCGTTGGTGAAACACCGGAGTCACTGGAGCTGCCTGAAGTACCAGGTGAGTTTATCCCTGATAATTTAGAAGAGGCTATCGCTAAAGCCGTTGATCATCACCCAACATTGAGACTAGCAAACTTTGACTTAGAATCAGCCAGAGCACAGCATGCCACAGCGAAAGCGCCTTTTTACCCAGATCTACATTTGGAAGTAGGCACTCGTGCTGATCATAATATCGATGGTCAAGTGGGCACAGATAAAGACGTTACAGCTATGCTCAGGTTGCGTTATAACTTACTCAATGGTGGCCGTGACTCTGCGAGACGTGAGGAAACCGCCTTTCTTATTAACCAGGCCGCTGAAATCCGTAATAACACTTATCGTGAAGTGGAAGAGAGCACCAGGCTCTCATGGAATGCCTGGGAGACGGTCAAGCGTCAGATGTCATATCGGCAGCAGCATGTTGACTCAAGTAGAAAGTCACGTGATGCCTACAGACAACAATTCAGCCTTGGACAGCGCACATTGCTGGATTTATTAGATTCTGAAAATGAAGTGTTTAGAGCTGAGACAGCACTGGTGAATACATCATATGATGAGTTGTATGCGCAGTATCGTATTTTGAACAGTATGGGCCTTCTGTTGGAAGGCTTGAATATTAAAGCCCCTGAAACTGCACAAACTATTGCTATACAACAGTAAATTAGAATTTATTGATTATTTTGGCCACGGTCGTAACCGTGGCTTTTTTATATATATGGGAATGACGTTTTTTTCTGGTTTAGAAACGATCGTGGTATTATACGGGGCCCAATTGGCGGGATAATTAAGAGAATTCATGAGTAAGCAATCATCATTTACATACGAAGAATTATTGCAATGTGGACACGGCGAAATGTTTGGTCCTGGCAATGCCCAACTCCCTATACCCAATATGCTGATGATGGATCGCATTACTCATATTGCAAATACGGGTGGCGCTTACGGTAAAGGCGAAATCATTGCCGAGTTGGATATTCATCCTGATCTTTGGTTTTTTGATTGCCATTTCCCCGGTGATCCGGTCATGCCAGGGTGTTTAGGCCTGGATGCAATGTGGCAATTAGTCGGATTCTTCTTAGCTTGGGATGGTAACCCAGGTCGAGGACGGGCTTTGGGCTCAGGTGAAGTGAAATTTACCGGACAAGTCTTACCTACAGCCAAAAAAGTGACTTACCGTATTGATTTAAAACGTGTTATTGCACGCAAGCTAGTTCTGGCTATTGCTGATGGCACGGTATCTGTGGATGGGCGCGATATCTATACTGCAAAAGATTTACGCGTTGGTCTGTTTACATCAACCGATGATTTTTAGGATGTCATAATGAAACGTGTTGTCGTTACAGGGTTAGGTATCACTTCTTGCTTAGGACTTGATGCCCAAACAGTGACAGAGTCTCTTCGCCATGGCCGCTCGGGCATTCGCTTCAAACAAGAATATGCGGATATGGGCTTTCGTAGCCATGTTGCGGGTACCATCGATATTGATTTTAAAGAATACATAGACCGTAAAACATTACGTTTCATGGGTGATGCTGCAGCTTATGCCTACATCGCCATGGAGCAAGCGATTGCCGATGCGGGGTTAAGCGAGGAGCAGGTGTCGAATATCCGCACTGGTCTTATTATGGGATCCGGTGGTGCTTCCTCTTCAAATCAAGTTGAAGCAGCCGACATCCTGCGTGAAAAAGGTTTAAAACGTATTGGGCCTTATCGCGTTACCCAAGTGATGGGTAGTACAACCTCAGCTTGTCTTGCCACGCCTTTCAAAATTAAAGGGGTCAATTACTCTATGTCATCCGCTTGTGCGACAAGTGCACACTGTATCGGTACGGCTATGGAGCAAATTCAACTAGGCAAACAAGATATTGTCTTTGCTGGTGGAGGGGAAGAAGAACATTGGTCAATGAGCTCTTTATTTGATGCAATGGGCGCTTTATCCACCAAATATAATGATACGCCAGAAAAAGCATCGCGTGCCTACGATGCTGACCGTGATGGTTTTGTTATCGCTGGTGGCGGTGGTGTACTCGTACTTGAAGAATACGAACATGCCAAAGCACGTGGTGCCAAAATCTATGCTGAATTGACCGGTTACGCTGCTACATCAGATGGTTACGATATGGTGGCCCCATCAGGTGAAGGCGCGATGCGTTGTATGCAGCTGGCGATGTCTACGAGTCGCGGCAAAGTGCAATACATCAATGCACATGGTACCAGTACGCCTGTAGGTGATTTGGCCGAGCTAGGCGCTATTAAAAAGACATTCGGCGCGGATATGCCTGCCGTTGGCTCAACAAAATCATTATCAGGTCATTCTTTAGGTGCTGCCGGTGTTCAGGAAGCCATCTATAGTCTGTTGATGCTAGAAAATGATTTTCTTGCTGCATCAGCCAATATTGAAACATTAGATCCCGAAGCGGAAGGCATGCCTATTCTTCGGGAACGCGTGGATAACGCTGGACTGACGACAGTAATGTCGAACAGTTTTGGCTTTGGTGGAACCAATGCCTGTCTGGTGTTCGAGAAACTGGATGATTAAAGAAAAAAGCCACCTTTCGGTGGCTTTTTTTATTGTAGATCGTCGTCAGTGACTGGACCGCGCTTACCCGCATTGGCTTCTTGTATCAGTGTGATCAGTAATTGTTTCTTATCAGGATCATCAAGATATTTTGAGCTGAAGGTAATGCCAAATTTATCGGCATATTGTTTCACTAGCATCACCAGAATTGTTTCGTCTTCCACATCGGGCTCCAGTTTATTTAAATTATTTAATTATAACGTTTCAACAAGCTATCAATGAAATTGCATTATCAAGAAAGTGGTGAAGGTACGCCTTTAATTATTATCCACGGCTTATTTGGCTCTGCGGATAACTGGCGCAGTATGGCAAAGTATTTTTCACGTTTTTATCGGGTTATTAGCGTTGATTTACGCAATCATGGTCGTTCCCCACACAGCGATGAGCAGAATTTCACTGTCATGGCTGAAGATATCAAAGAGTTGTGTGAGGCCATGGAGTTAGGGCAAGTATCTATTCTTGGTCACTCTCTTGGTGGCAAAGTAGCGATGATGTTTGCGGGCATGTATCCAGAGCAAGTATCTAAATTAATTGTGGTAGATATAGCGCCACGTCAATACTTCAGTGCGCATACACCACTGATGGATGCCATGATGGCGCTCGATTTGTCTCAGTTTACCCGCCGAGGTGAAATCGATGATGCATTGGCTCAATCTATTCCTGATAAGGCTGTTCGTCAGTTTCTACTGATGAATTTAAGTTCTGAAGACGAGACTTTTCAATGGCGGATTAATCTGTCTGCGTTAAAAGCGAATTATCCTGAGTTAATGGCTGCCGTGTGTGAGGACATAACATTCACCATGCCAAGCCTATTTGTTTATGGTGAATTATCAGACTATGTCACTGAGCAGGATCGGCAACAGATTTCTTCACAGTTTGTTCATGCAGAATTTAATGGCATAGAAAAGGCAGGTCATTGGGTTCAGGCTGAACGACCACAACAGTTTAAAAAGGTGGTAGAGGAGTTCTTGCAGAATGATTGAGCCGGAATTATTTAAGCAGCTTATTGAGTTTCGCCGTGAAAGAGATTGGGAGCAGTTTCATAATCCCAAAGATATCGCCATCTCATTATCTATTGAAGCCTCTGAGTTACTGGAATGGTTTCAATGGAAGAGTGCTGAAGAAGTTCAACAACGATTAGCCTCCGATAAACGTGAAGATTTAGAGGACGAAATAGCCGATGTTGCTGTTTATCTCGCTTATCTTTGTCATGACTTAGACATCGACTTGAATCAAGTCATTAAAAGCAAAATGCAAAAAAATGCAGCTAAATACCCACGAGATAAAGTCAAAGGTCGTAATGACAAATATGATGAATATTCATAAAGCCTTGTGACAGTGCTAGGATTTAGCTTTTTTTCCGTATTATTTTCTTAGGAAACCCTCATGAGCGCCATTGTTTTCCTTATTCAGTGTAAAGACCAAAAAGGTTTAGTCGCTGGTATCACCAGCTTTTTTGCCGAAAGACAATTTAATATTTTGCACTGCCAGCAATATACAGATACTGAAGTTGGCCAGTATTTCATGCGAATTAAGCTGGAAGATGATGGTCATTTTAATCATCAAAAACTGGAAGCCGAGTTCAGCCAGTTTGCAAGCACTATCGACTTAAACTGGTCCGTTCGCTACAGCGAAGAGCCTTATCGAGTCGCTTTACTGGTGACAAGAGCTTCTCACTGCCCATACGATTTGTTACTCAGAGAATTAGAAGGTGAGCTGAAATGTGATATCCCTCTGATTATTGGTAATCATCGTGATTTAGAGGATATGGCGCGTCAGTTTGATAAACCGTTCTATCATTTACCGATAACGGCTGAAACCAAACAAGCACAAGAAGCTGAGATAAAACGTTTGCTGGCAGAGTTTGATATTGATTTGATTGTGATGGCGCGCTACATGCAAATTTTATCAGAGGATTTTGTCACCGAGTTTTCTGGTCGGATTATTAATATTCACCACGGGTTCTTGCCAGCCTTCCAAGGGGCGAAGCCGTATCATCAGGCTTATGAGCGTGGCGTTAAAATTATTGGTGCTACAGCGCATTATGCGACAGCTGAGTTAGATGAGGGACCGATTATTGCCCAGGATATACAACATGTTCAGCATGATAACAGTCCGCAAGATTTGGTAATGATGGGAAAAGATATTGAACGTATTGTGCTGGCGAGAGCCGTGAAAGCACATATTGAGCACCGCATTATTATCAATGGTCGACGTACCATTGTGTTTTCAGAAGGTGCCTGATTAATCAAAATAAGGAGTCGATTGCATGTCAAGTAAGACGATCATGATTACCGGCGCTACCTCTGGGTTTGGGGAAGCTTGTGCCAGACTATTTGCCAGTCATGGCTGGCAATTAATTCTGACTGGTCGACGTCAGCAACGGTTAGACGATCTTCAGCAGGAGCTGGGTGGTAAAGATAAAGTGGCGACCTGCTGCTTTGACGTGACCGACAGAAAAGCCGTCGAATCTGCGATTAATAGTTTGTCAGAGCCATTTAAAAAAATTGATGTGTTATTAAATAATGCGGGTTTGGCACTAGGTTTAGAACCTGCCCACGAAACCAATTTAGATGATTGGGAAAAAATGGTGGATACCAACATCAAAGGTTTACTTTACTGTACCCGCACAGTTTTACCGATGATGACGGAGCGTCAATCAGGTTACATCATCAATATCGGCTCAGTAGCAGGGAATTGGCCTTATCCTGGGGGGAATGTTTACTGTGGTACTAAAGCCTTTGTCAGACAATTCTCATTGGCGACACGGGCTGATTTATTAGGCACGAATGTGCGAGTGACGAATGTGGAACCGGGCAATGCCGAAACGGAGTTTTCTAGAGTGCGTTTTAAAGCGGACGAAGCTCGTGCAGATAAAGTCTATGAAGGCACCCGCGCCTTAGATGCTGAAGATATTGCTAACACGGTATGGTGGCTGGTGAATACGCCAGAGCATGTTAATGTGACGACGATTGAAGTTATGCCGACACATGAAGCAAATGGTCCAATGGCATTTCATCGCCAATAAAACCTAAAAGACCGGGGCCTCCCGGTCTTGTCATTTCTCAGCCAAAAAGCCAGCTGGTTGGATTAGGATGCGGCTGCTGTTGATCCAGATATTTCATACCTTTCACGCAACGCACCACGACCCAGACAACCCAGAACAGTAAGACCATATAGCCGACTAAAAAGAACGCGAAGAGCACGCCGATAAACAAATATAGAAATCCTATCCAGAATGTTCGAATCTGAAACTGATAGTGTGACTGTAACCATGCCGCAGCATCGTCTTTATTAATATAGGCAATCACGACTGCAACAAAGCCTAAAAACTGAATAAGAATATTAGCGATAAATAATAAGTACACCAGTTTGACTGTGTTCTGACTGGCTTGTGTTGATTCGGTCATGCTGCTTTCCTGATTGATGTTTTGAAACAATCTACCAAACTTAGTGCTTATTTAGCCACTGCATAACAAAGCGACTTATTACCACGAGTACGAATAAGGTCCAGACGGTCATCGCTCCCATTGGTACATCAAACAATAATGCCAATATCAGACCGAAGAAATAGCCCAAAAAGCCAATACCATAACCAAGCAAGAGCTTATGATGGGGTTTCTCAAAACCGCGGCTGGCGAGGGCTGGCAAAATTAAACTGGCAAAGACCAGATATACCCCGACTAATTGCACAGAGGCCGTGACGGTGAATGAAAAGACAATATAAAAAAGCCAGTTACGCTGTGCTCGCATGGTGAACCAGACAATTAACAAGGCAGCATAAAGCAGAGCGACCCATATCAATTGAGACGATGTCACCCATAAAATCTGTCCCACTAATAGATCGTGAAGTAACTCATCACTATGTGGTGCATGACTAACCAGTAATATTCCACCACTGGCCGCCAGAATAAATAATAAGCCGATCAAGGCTTCTACAATATGAGGATACCGTTTCTCTAACCACAGCACCAAAACAGAGGCGGTGAGAGCGCTACCTGCAGCACTGATTTGTAACCAGGGCCCGTGCATATCGCCGATAAAAATGGTGGCGGCCATCACTCCCAGTGCGGCCATTTGGGCAATAGCAAGATCGATGAAGATAATGCCACGTTTCAGTACTTCTTGCCCCAACGGCACATGTGTTGTCAGAACTAACATGCCTGCCACGAGGGCAGGCAATATTAGCGACCAATCAAGATTGATCAGGTTCATTTAGCACCATCTAGAAGTAAATCGATGGTGTTGTCGTACAGTTCAAATAAATTTGTACTTTGTTCATTACCGCCAACAGTGAAAGGCAGTACCACTTTCGTGATACCGGTTTTATCTACTAACCAGTCGGTCGCTCTTGATGATTGATAGGCTGAGACAATCACCATTTTTGCTGGTGTTTGCTTCAGCTTTTCAACTACTGACTGCAACTGATTTACAGTCGGTGGTACAGCAGGTTTAGCTTCCAATACAGCTACTTCATTTAACCCTAACCAGTTCACTAGATAAATCCAGTTTTTATGTTGAACAGCAATAGGCACACCTTTGAGGGGAGCTGCTTTTTGCTGCCACTGGTTCATCGCCGCTTGCCAGCGTTGTTCAAAATCCTGCCAGCGCTGTTCATAGTTATTAGCATTTTCAGGATCACGTTTCTTGAGACGTTGAGTCAACGCTTTAGCAACGTTGATGATGTTCTCAGGACTTGTCTGAATATGCGGATTACCAGACGCGTGAACATCACCTTGGCTACGATCAACCATGACGGGTTTATCCAGTAAACGAATATAATCAGAAGCCATAAAGTAACCTTCAGCACCTCTTTGGATATTAGGATTACCCGCTTTGCGTTGTAGTAATGGCAACCAGCCTGTTTCTAACTCAGCGCCTGTACATACCAATAAATCAGTCTGGCGTGCTTTAGCAATCAAACTTGGACGTGCCTGAATATAGTGCGGATCCTGTAAACCTCTGGTTGCACTGAAAACAGACACATCGTCACCACCTAACTCTTTAGTTAAAGAGGCCCATTCCGGCTCACAGGCAAACACTGAAAGTTGCGCCCATACTGGCGAGCTCATTACAAATAAAAAAGTAAAAATAAACGCTTTCATGTAGAACTCCTAGTATTGATGCGCGCCATGAGCGCCAAGGCTGACGGTATATTGCAGTATCATCTGCCAATCATCATCGTCGTATGATTGATCGTGATTAATTTGTGCACGAATACGACTGAATTCACTTGGGAGGTATTCCACCATTGCACTGCTACGTTGAGGATGGTTTCTACCACCTTCTAGACCCGCATCCGCTAGCAATTCTTCATCCGACGCACGGTGCTTGCTACCTAACCAGTCATAACGCAGGCCGGAGCGCCATTGCGGATTAAATTGATAAATACCTTCTACATAGCCGCCATATTGTTTGCCATCGTAACGAGCAAACTCGTCACTGCCATGACTGATATCGCCATCATCATGCAGATACATAAACTCACCGATCAAGGTCAGGTTTTCCTGACGGAAATTACCATTCGGTGCCCATTTGTATACCAATGATAAATTGGTGATATCAGTGTCACCATTGAACACGGCTGAACTTTCTTCTTCGTCATCATGACCATGATGGTGTCCACCATCATAAGAACGATCATCAGGGCTTGCACGCCAGTGAGATATACCGGCCTGCCAGCTGCTTTCTATACCAATATCACCACCTGTTTTCGCATAGACCAGCCAGTCACCGATGCCACTGTGTTCACCACTGCCAGGATAGCTATCACCATTACCAACGCTGGTACCGACTTCAAACATGTAGTCTGTTGGTAACAGATAAGATAGCTTCACACCATCAGTTGAAAGTTGGTTGCCAAATAAGCCACGATAAATCAAAGGCGCGTCAGCAAAATTCCAGGCATGTACGTGACGTTCATTTAAGTAGCCAATAGGGGTAAAATAGCGACCAGCACGAATGGTCATGCCATTGCCTAAACCCAGAGTTTCAATAAATGCTTCTTCTATTTCCAGCTCTGTTTCACCTTCATGCTCATGTACAGCCAAAGTCGCCTGACCATAAAAGAGTTGATCGATGTTTGAGCTGACGGTTAATTCACTTTCTCCAAGAGAGAAGCCTTCTTCCACTAAACCGCCCTCGCCTTGGACATTAAACCCGTCCAGAGAGTAATCCTCAGCATTGTTCTGGTACTGGCTGAACGTACCGTTTAATACCATACTGATAGCTGGATTAAAGGTATTGCTGTTATTAGGTGAAGCAACAGGAGCTGGCGCTTCAGGAATCATTGCGACTTCATTGGCAACAGTCTGTGTATTCGCTTCTGCTTCAGATAGTCGTTCTTCCAGTTTTTGGATACGTTGCTCATAATCAGCACGCATTTTTGCGATTTCTTGTTTAAGATCATCAATATCGCCAGCAAATGCAGGTGATACCGGGCTCAGTGCAGCTGTCATCAGCAACACAAGCAATTTTTTGCTTTTCATAAACTTTCCTCATAGCCATAAGCTACAGCTACAGATTAGTCGTTCGCGGATCGGTAGCATGATTAAAATAGAGAGATCAGGTAAGGCTATGAAAAAAATGGTGGGGCGCGGATAAGATAAGATTGGCGCTGCGCGAACGGCAGTGTTATTACAGGAGAGTCCACCTCAAGACTGAGTGTGGCTCGAGACTGATGAAGGCTAACTTCAGTAGCTACGTCAGCAAGCGGGAAATGACTGATGGCATTTAGGCGCTCACATTGCGCTTCTGCATGATGAAATGCGTGTTCAGCATCATGCCAGACAGCAAACGACTGTAACAGCAGCACAATGGCTGCTATCACATAGAGGTAGTGTCGTTTTTGATGTGCGTGAATCAACGGCATTGCCTAATCAACAAGGAGATAACTGAGCAGTCTTTCATAAATGTCTGATAGGGTGTCAAGATCAGCTGTAGCAACACATTCATCTATTTGATGAATCGTTGCATTCAACGGTCCGAGTTCTATCACCTGTGTGCCAGTGGGCGCAATAAAGCGTCCATCTGATGTACCGCCAGAAGTCGAGAGTGTTGTCTGGTAGCCTGTCACATCAGAAATAGCCTGTTGAACAGCTTCCAACAATTGACCGCTTGCGGTACGAAATGGCTGGCCTGAAAGCTCCCAGTTCAACTCATACTTCAATGCATGTTTGTCTAATATGGCATGGACACGCTGTTTTAACTCTTCGTGTGTGACTTCTGTTGAGTAGCGGAAATTAAATACAACCTCAGCCGTGCCTGGGATGACATTGGTGGCACCTGTGCCAGAGTTGATATTGGACACTTGAAAGCTGGTTGGCGGAAAGTCTTCATTGCCCTGGTCCCACTCAATGCTGCACAATTCGGTCAGTGCAGGGCTGAGAAGATGGATAGGGTTTTCTGCAAGATGCGGATAAGCAATATGACCTTGCTTACCTTTAATACTCAGGCGGCCATTTAAAGAGCCACGACGACCGTTTTT
>NZ_DDNT01000008.1:68794-170158 GCF_002341285.1 Methylophaga sp. UBA2513
AAAGAGCCACGACGACCGTTTTTGACAATATCGCCGACTTTATCCGTACTTGAAGGCTCACCTACCAGACACCAGTCAATATGTTCCCCACGGCTTTGTAAGGTTTCAACCACTTTCACCGTGCCGTTTACTGCTGGGCCTTCTTCATCGCTGGTAATCAGAAAAGCGATACTGCCCTGATGATCTGGATGTTTTTTGACAAAGCGCTCACAGGCTGTGATAAAGGCAGCAATACTGCCTTTCATATCAGCCGTACCACGTCCATACATCATGCCATCGACGATATTAGCTTCGAAGGGAGGATGACTCCAGCGCTCGACAGGGCCTGTTGGCACAACGTCAGTATGCCCAGCAAACGCCAGAACAGGACCTTTATTTCCTCGGCGAAGCCAGAGGTTATCCACGTCGTCGAAACACATGTGTTCAGCATGGAAACCATAAGGTGCCAGCCGATCCGCTATCATGATCTGGCAGCCTTTGTCTTCGGGAGTGACACTGTCACGACGAATTAATTCTTGGGTCAGTTGTATGGTTTCAGACATGAACGTTTCTTGTGTTTGAGGTTATAAACGAATACCGATGGTGAATGACAAACTGGCACCACCTAACATAATGACATCAACGCCATATTGATGATTACCGCAGCCGATACCTGGAATGATAGCGGGCAAAACTCTGCTAAGAAAATGTAAGTTAAACCAACTGTTGATAAACATCTTCTTTAAATCCGACTATGGTCGTTGAGTCGTTGACCAAAACGGGGCGCTTAATCAGAGTAGGGTTTTCCAACATGAGTTCAATCGCGGTTTTTTCATCCAGATTGTCCTTACGTGGGTCATCCAGTTTCCGCCAGGTTGTGCCTCGTTTATTCAACAAAGTCTCCCAGTCAACGGACTGAAGCCATTCTTTGACGGTGCTCTCTTCAAGACCTTGCTGACGAAAATCGTGAAACACATAGTCAATAGAGTGTGCCTCAAGCCAGCTTCGTGCTTTTTTGACCGAATCACAGTTTTTAATACCGTAGAGAATCATTGTAGTCACATGTATATAAGGCTAAAAATAAAAAGGGGTGAGCAATAACGATTTGCTCACCCCTAATGTTATCTGAATAAAATGATACTAGATATCACGTAATAATTCATTAATACCCACTTTGCCACGTGTTTTTTCGTCAACTTGTTTAACGATAACCGCACAGTACAGGCTGTATGAACCATCTTTAGAAGGTAAGTTACCAGACACCACAACAGAACCTGCAGGGATGCGACCATAAGTGATTTCACCGGTCAGGCGATTGAAGATTTTTGTGCTTTGACCAATATAAACGCCCATTGAGATAACTGAGCCTTCTTCCACAACAACACCTTCAACTACTTCAGAACGAGCACCAATGAAGCAGTTATCTTCAATGATGGTTGGGCCGGCTTGTAAGGGTTCTAATACACCACCGATGCCTACGCCACCAGAAAGGTGAACGTTTTTACCGATTTGAGCGCAGCTACCTACCGTCGCCCAAGTATCGACCATGGTGCCAGAATCAACATAAGCACCAATATTGACATAAGAAGGCATCAAAACAACACCAGGTGCGATGTATGATCCGCGACGAACCGCTGCTGGTGGTACAACACGCACACCGGCTTTGTTAAAGTCATCTTCATTAAAGTTGGCAAATTTAGGCTCAACTTTATCGAAATAGTTGGTTTCTGCACCAGGCATGATTTTGTTGTCATTTAAACGGAATGATAATAAAACCGCTTTTTTCAGCCATTGGTTAACAACCCAGTCACCATTTTGTTTTTCTGCAACACGAGCTGAACCGTTATCCAGCATCGTTAATGCTTCATTGACTGCATTTCTGACATTGCTATCAGCGTTAGCAGGGTTAATCTCAGCACGGCGTTCAAACGCCTCTTCAATAATTTGTTGAATATCACTCATTGGTGTCTACTCCATTGATTTAATTATAAACTTTCAATAAGGCTGCGAATGCGATGTGCAGCTTCTATACATTCTTCCAGCGGGGCAACCAACGCCATGCGAATACAATTCGAACCAGGATTGCCCGCAGTGGTGTCACGGCCTAGATAGGTGCCTGGTAAAACGGTGACATTTTGTTGTTCAAATAATTGTCTGGCAAATGCCGTATCAGCAATGGGCGTTTCAGCCCACAAATAGAAACCGGCTTGCGGCATAGATACTGACATGACTGGCGCTAAAATTTCTAATACCGCATTAAATTTTTCCAGATACAGCTCACGATTATGAACAACATGATCTTCATCATTCCAGGCGGTGATGGAGGCCGCCTGTGTAGCAGGTGGCATTGAGCAACCATGGTACGTGCGGTAGCGTAGAAATTGTTTCAGAATATCAGCATCACCAGCGACAAAACCACTTCTCAAGCCAGGGGCGTTCGAACGTTTCGACAGACTATGAAAAACCACACAACGGCTCATATCAGTATAACCAGCCGCATAAGCTGCTTCTAATAAACCGACGGGCGGGTTCGTTTCATCGGGGTAGATTTCGGAATAACATTCATCAGAAGCAATCACGAAATCATACTGATGCGCCAACTCAATTAAACGTGTCAGAGTCGCTTGATTAATGACAGCGCCAGTTGGATTGCCTGGGCTGCAGATATAGATTAACTGACAACGTTGCCAGGTATCTGCACTAATCGCATCAAAATCTGGAATAAAGTCGTTACTGGCAGAACAATTCATATAATAAGGTTCTGCACCTGCCAAAATAGCCGCACCTTCATAAATTTGATAAAACGGATTAGGCATTAAAACTAATGGTGCTTTGTCGCGATCAATGACTGCTTGAGCAAACGCAAATAAAGCCTCACGCGTACCATTTACCGGAAGCACCTGAGTCATGGCGTTGATATGGCCATCCAGATTGAATCTATCATTCAACCAAGTCGCTATGGCATGACGCAGCTCATTCGTACCGGCGGTGGTGGGGTAGGATGACAGTCCATGAAGATGGGTGATGACTGCTTCGGTAATAAATCCTGGCGTTGGGTGTTTGGGTTCACCTATCGACAGTGCAATATGTGCCTTGTCTTCAGGTGGCACACAGCCTTGTTTCAGTTGAGCCAACTTTTCGAAAGGATAGGGGTGCAGTTTTGCCAGTTCTGGATTCATAATTCCAAATGAATGAGTGAAAAAATCAGACCATTATAACGGGTTGGAGCAATCTCGTGTTATAAGGTGTGCCATGACAAATACGAATAACCAACAATTTAATCTTGCTGTACTCGGTATCTTATTTTCCTCAGCTATGTGGGGATTGATTTGGTATCCAATGCGCTTACTCGAACAACAAGGCCTTCCTGTCGTTTGGTCTACTTTACTCATGTATTTTGCTGCCGCCATCGTGGCCACAGCCATGTTGTTCAAACAGAAAAAAGATTTTTCAGGTTACTGGCCCCCCAGTCTTTGGGCGCTTGCTGCCGCAGCAGGCGTTACAAATATTGCTTTCTTAGTGGCACTGACTCACGGTGAAGTGATGCGTGTCATGTTGCTCTTCTATCTGTCTCCACTCTGGTCAGTGTTGTTGAGTCGTTGGTGGTTAGGCGAAAAAATTTCGCGAGTTTCCATGCTGATGATCATTGTGGCGATGTCAGGCACGATGATCATGTTATGGCACCCGGAAATAGGTCTGCCCTGGCCAAACGATATGGCTGACTGGTTAGCTTTGTTTGCGGGATTTATGTTTTCAGTGAATAACGTATTAAGTCGCAAACTTGCTGATGTGGCTATGGAAGTCAAAACCACCATTGTTTACTGGGGCGTGGTTATGGTGGCAGGGCTTGTATTAGTTCTACAGCAATCAAGTGTACCGGACATCAGCCTCAATTTATGGCTGGCGGTCATGGTTTTTGGTGGTCTTTGTTTTACCGCGATGACGATAGCCGTGTTATATGGTCTGGCAAGAATGCCGGTTTTTCGCTCAGCCATTTTGATGTTATCTGAACTGGTGGTGGCGGCTATTTCTGCCTGGTGGTTGACTAGTGAACAAATGAGCCAAACAGAGTGGTTAGGCGGAGCGCTTATTTTTATTGCTGCCTACGGTATGGCTAAGCAAGGTAAAGCCTGAGTTATATTTGGTGTCACATACCGCCTGACGTTAAACTAACGCTATGGCTTTTAAATGTTTTTTATCCAGGTGAAATATGATCAAATCGATAGCACATGCCAGTTTTCTAGTAAAAGACCTAGACGTTTCTTTACGCTTTTATTGCGACGTATTACAGCTGCCTCTTAACCCCAGCAGGCCTGAGTTTGCTTATGACGGTGCTTGGTTAGATATCGGCGATACAGGACAGATGATTCATCTGATGGTATTACCCAACCCTGACTCTACTGAAGGACGTCCCGCGCATGGTGGTCGTGATCGTCACTTGGCGTTAGTAGTCGATGATTTAGAAGCCTTGGGTGAACGTCTGGAAAATGCGGGTTATGAATTTTCTCGAAGCAAGTCGGGCAGAGCCGCATTTTTCTGCCGTGATCCAGATGGAAATGCATTAGAGTTTGCAGAAGATTTTACACCGAAGTAAAACTAAAAATAACGACTTAGAGAAGCAATCAATGACTTACAGAGTTACTCACATTTTCTGTGGATAACTCTGTGATTAACTTCTGTGAAAATCGCTAAGTCATTCTTACGCAACAAGGCTGACGGTTTTGGTTAAAAAATGACCATTTTGTTAAGTTTATATAAATCAATGACTTATATTCAAGTTAACCAGATTCAATGACTTAGCGATGATACTTGTATTGGTTTTGTAATACTTCTTATAACTGGTGATAAGTCTGTGGCTATCTTGCCAAAGCAGGCTGCTGAATATCGTCCTGAAAGCGATCTTCTTCCCCAGTGGGTTCCTGTCTAAATTGCTCGAGATCGGTAAAGTTAAATAAATCTAAATCGCCCATTTGTGAGGGTGAAATATTCTGAATACTGCGGAAGATATTTTCTAACCTACCGGGAAATTGTTTCTCCCAGCCCTGCAACATTGTTTTAATAGCCTGACGTTGCAGATTTTCCTGAGAGCCACATAAATTACACGGTATAATGGGAAACTTCATTGCTTCGGCATATCGTGCAATATCTGATTCTTGCGCATAAGCTAAAGGTCTAATAACGATATTGGTTTTATCATCACTTAATAGTTTTGGGGGCATGGCTTTTATTTTGCTGCCATAGAACATATTCAGAAACAGCGTTTCAATAATGTCATCACGGTGATGACCCAGAGCGATTTTGGTGATGCCATTTTGTCGAGCATAGCCATATAAAGAGCCTCGACGTAGGCGTGAGCAGATTCCGCAAGTGGTTTTACCTTCAGGCACGACTTCTTTGACGATGCTGTAGGTATCTTTTTCGATGATATGAAATGGCACACCAATCGATGATAAATATTCCGGTAATACGTGCTCAGGAAAGCCAGGCTGTTTCTGATCAAGGTTCACGGCGATAAGCTCAAAGTTAATCGGTGCATGATCTCTCAGATTAATCAGAATATCGAGCATGGTATAGCTGTCTTTACCACCAGATAAACAGACCATCACTTTATCGCCGTCCTGAATCATATTGTAGTCGGCGATGGCCTGACCGACGTTGCGACGTAAGCGTTTACGCAGTTTATTAAACTCGCGCTGTTGTTTGACCAGAGTGTGTTCGGTTGTGGATTCTGTCATACCAGACCTGCAAAGGGTTGAACGTTAACAAGACTGCCGGCACTGAGTCCGTCGCAGTTTTCTTCAAGTAAAATAAAACAATTCGCCATGCTCATCGAGCGAAGAATGCCAGAGCCCTGGGCTCCGGTTGTGCTGACTCTGAGTTGACCTTCATTGTTTCTAAATAAGATGCCGCGCTGAAATTCAAAGCGCCCTGCGCGTTTTTTTATCGCATTATCGCACGGAACTTCAATGATTATAGGGAGTGTGTCTGATTCACCCGCCAGACGTTTTAGGGCAGGTTGCACAAATTGATAAAAGGTCACCATCACCGACACGGGATTACCAGGTAAACCAAAAAACATGGCTTCGCCAATTTGCCCAAATGCCAGAGGACGTCCTGGACGCATAGCAATTTTCCAGAAATTGACCTGGCCTAATTCAGCCAACATGTCTTTGACATAATCGGCATCACCTACCGATACACCACCAGAAGATAGAATAACATCTGCGTCCGCCGCCGCTTGCTCTAGAGCTATTTTTAAAGCGGCTCTATTATCTGGAATAACGCCCATATCAATGACATCAATATTGAGCTCACTGAGCATGCCATAGAGGGTATAGCGGTTACTGTCATAGATCTGACCATCACCAAGGTGTTCACCCAAGCCACATAACTCGTCACCAGTAGAGAAAAAGGCAACACGAAGTGGTCTATATGTGACAACCTCGGCTATGCCTAGCGATGCTAAGAGGCCTAAGTCAGCAGGTGTTAATCGGCGGCCAGCAGGTAGAACCGTGTCACCACAGTCGATATCTTCTCCTGCTAGTCTGACATTTTGTCCAGCTTTCACGTCTGTATGGATGGTGATGGTTTGATTGTCTGATTCAACTTGCTCCTGCATCACCACTGTGTCACAACCATCCGGAATTTTTGCGCCGGTCATAATACGAATACATTGACCTGCTTCAACATGACCTTGATAGGGTTTACCCGCAAATGCCACACCAACGTTGTTGAGTGAGAAAGGGGCATTTTTGATGTCTGCACTTTGCAACGCATAACCATCCATGGCTGAGTTGTTATAAGGGGGTACCTGTCTGGGTGATACTACGCTTTGGTGTAAAACCTGCCCTAGTGCCTGTCTCAAGGAGACTTTTTGCCAGCTTGAAATGGGGGACAATAAGTCGTGGATACGCTGGCGAGCCTGTTCAACCGTCAAGTTATTGTGATCAACATCATCAGCGCAACTTGGCTGTGGGGTAAATTCGGCCATATTTAGCTTTTCCATGAAAAAATAAACTGTTCAATAAAGTCGACCATAGCAGGTATATGGTTGATATCCAGCATGAAAGGCATATCGTCATTTGCGATGGCATTGTCGGACGCAACGGCGATGATATGCGGGTCATCCTTATATAATGTTGGTGCGCCTAGTTCTGTGCGGTTTAATTCTATTTTAGGGAAACGTTCGTGTTTAAAGCCTTCAACAAGAATGAGGTCGATGGTGCGTGTATCCAGACGCTGAATTAATGGTTGTAATTCGGGCTCGATGAGATCGTCATGATTTTTTTTCATCAGTGCCATCATTTTATCTGAAGCAATAATCATTTCTTCAGCGCCGGCTTCACGGATTTGATAGCTGTCTTTTCCCGGCTTATCGATATCGAAATTATGGTGAGCGTGTTTTATCACCGCAACACGGATATTTCTGTCTTTGAGCGCGGGTATCAGCTTAGTGAGTAAAGTCGTTTTACCTGTTCCGCTGAACGCCGCAAAGCCCAGAAGTGGTTTGGTTGAGCGTATTTTTGACTTTAGAGTTAATTCATCAGGTGAATTGATATTGATAAAAAAGTCTGCCTGATCAGAAAAATCGACTTCAGCCACCTTATGCTGATATAGCCAATCGCGGGTTTTACGCTGACCTGAAGCTAAAAACTCAGACAAAGACTGTTTAAGCCGAAGTGGAATTAACGCAAATACCGGTTGTAATTGTGTACCATCATGGGCAACGGCAATATCACTTCCAGTCGCTAACAAGGCTTCCATTAAACGTTGCCTGAGTTGAGCACTGATAAGCGGATTGTCACAAGGTACGGTGAGTAAGTACGCTGATTTTACCTGCTGCATTACTGATAGTATGCCGGACAGTGGCCCCTGGAAATTGGCGAGATTATCCGTGATAACCGGATACGAAAAAGTTTGATACTTTTCAATATGTCGATTCGCACTGATATATAAATCATCAACTTGCGGTAATATAGCATCAATGACATGGCTTACCATCGCTCTGCCCTGGTAGTGAAGCAAGCCTTTGTCTTGACCACCCATTCGGCGGGATTGGCCGCCAGCCAGCAGTACGCCAGAGACTGTAATAGGGGAGAAAATGCTCATGATGCGATTAGTGAACAACCTGATTAAAAAGAAAAGTCATGGCTAAAGTTATATTAGTGTCGCTTATTATACTGTTAATTAGCGCTCGAGCAGAGGCCGTTAATATCGACATTATGGTGGTTGGTTTATTTAAAGACAAAGCCGTGGTCGAAGTGGATGGTAATCAACATTTATTGAGTGTCGGTGATACAAGCCCTGAAGGCCTGAAATTGCTTGCTGCCAATAGTAATAACGCCACTTTTGAAATCAATGGAAAAAAACAAACTTTCCCTTTAGGGGATCGTATCAGTAGTAACTACATTGAAGCTGAGAAAAAAACAGCAGTGACATTATGGCCAAGCAATGGCATGTATACCGCAACCGGCAATATAAACGGTTATACGACAAGCTTTTTGGTCGATACAGGGGCCAGTACTATCGCCATGAACTCAGCTACTGCAGCTCGCCTTGGCATTGATTATCTTCGAGGGCAGCAGGTGGGGATAAGGACGGCTTCAGGCAAGAGTGTGGGCTATAAGGTCAAACTAGACTACGTGCAACTTGAGCAGATAAAACTGCATAATGTTGATGCCGTCGTCTTAGATGGTGAAGAACCTTCAGTGACCTTACTCGGTATGTCCTTTCTGGGACAGCTGGACATTCAGCACAATGGTGAACGTCTTGATCTAAGACAAAAATATTAAGCAAAAAAAAGCCTGGTTAACCAGGCTTTTTTTAGATGAACCAATCAATAATGATTAATCAAACCCTTTGCTTATTAATGCATAAGCAGAATGGTTATGAATCGATTCAAAGTTTTCTGACTCGACTGTGTAAGCCGTAATACGAGAATCTTGATTCAATCTCGCTGCGATATCACGCACCATATCTTCAACGAATTTTGGATTATCATAAGCGCGTTCAGTGACGTATTTTTCATCAGGACGCTTTAATAAACCAAAGATTTCACAAGACGCTTCTTTCTCAACAAGATCGATTAGATCTTCGATCCAGACAAAGCTCTCCACACGGACAGTCAAAGTCACATGTGAGCGTTGATTATGTGCGCCGTAATCAGAGATATTCTTGGAGCAAGGACATAGACTAGTGACAGGAACGACAACCTTAACCGTCATCATGGTTGTTGCACCGGTGATTTCACCAATAAACGTGACGTCATAATCCATCAAGCTTTTGACTTTTGAAATGGGCGCTTCCTTGTTTACAAAATAAGGGAAGTTCATTTCAATGTAGCCAGATTCAGCATCAAGGCGCTCGGTCATTTGACCAAGCATTTCGCGGAATGACTTAACCGTAATTTCACGTTCGTGTTGATTCAAAATCTCCACAAAGCGTGACATATGTGTGCCTTTGAATTGATGTGGCAAATTCACATACATATTAAAGTTAGCAATGGTATGTTGCTCACCGGTCGTACGATCACTGACTTTAACGGGGTGTTTAATGTCTTTGATACCGACTTTATCAATGGCAATTTTACGTTGATCGGCGATATTCTGGACGTCTTCGATTTCGTCTTTTATCTCAGTGCTGGCTGGGGTTGTGCTCATTCAATTATCCTCGCTGTATTTAACGCAAGCGCGATCTGTTTCCCACAAAGTAACACCGGAAACTTTAGCGATATCATTATTTAAGGTATCACTGAGCTTTTGGTAAAAAAATCTGGCAATATTTTCAGCCGTTGGATTGATGGTATCAAATGGTGGGATGTCATTCAGATATCGGTGGTCCAACGTTTTTGCCAACTCACGAGTCGCTGTTTTGATCGTTTTGAAATCCATGCCCATGCCATGATCATTCAGATCAGTGGCAGTGACTTCGACTTCCAGCTTCCAGTTGTGGCCATGCATGCGACTGCAATCACCTGGATAATCTCTCAGGGTATGTGCCGAGGCAAAATCGGCCAAAATTTTCAGGGTGTACGTTGCGCTCATAATGTTGACTATTATACTCAGGAATCGTTCACGAAGACAGCGTATTATGCCGTAAAGTGCTGATTAATGGTATGCAAAATACCGTCAGCATCCAGACCGCACTGACTTAACATGCTGCTATGAACGCCATGCTCGATGAATGTATCAGGTAATCCCATCAGTTTTATAACGACAGCATGATTTATTTCTCTTAAATATTCATTTACTGCGCTGCCAGCACCACCCATGACCGCATTTTCTTCAATGGTGATAAGAAGGTCGTGTGAGTCAGCGATTTGCTTGATCATGTCTGTATCAAGGGGTTTAACAAATCGCATATTCACCACAGTGGCGTTGACCTGTTCTGCGGCTTGTTCTGCGGCAGTGACCATACTGCCAAAGGCAAGAATGGCTACTTTTTCACCGTGGCGTTTTAATTGGGCTTTACCCATTTCCAGTGAGGTCAGCGCCGGCTCAATCGGGGTGCCGTTACCACTACCACGGGGGTAACGTACTGCTGCTGGCCCGTTATAACGAAAACCAGTGGTTAACATTTGTCGACACTCATTTTCATCAGCAGGTGCCATGATGACCATGTTCGGAATACAACGTAAAAAACTTAAGTCGAAACTGCCTGCATGGGTCGGACCATCAGCGCCAACCAAACCGGCACGGTCAATGGCAAATAATACATTCAGATTCTGGATAGCTACGTCATGAATCAGTTGATCATAAGCTCGTTGTAGAAAGGTTGAATAAATCGCAACAACGGGTTTTTTGCCTTCACAAGCTAAACCAGCGGCGAGGGTGACTGAATGTTGTTCAGCAATACCGACATCAAAGTAACGCTCAGGAAAATCTTCGGCAAAGCGATTCAACCCCGAGCCTTCGCACATGGCTGGTGTAATACCGAATAAATCCGGATCCAGACGAGCCATATCGCATAACCAACGGCCGAAAACTTGGGTGTAGGAGGGGCCGGAAGATTTACTATTGGCCGGACTCACTCCATGGTATTTACATGGATGTAATTCGGCAGGCTCATAACCTTTGCCTTTTTTGGTGACGATATGAAGAAACTGCGGCCCTTTACGCTTTTTCAAATTGGTCATGGTCGCTATCAAGGTATCAATGTCATGACCATCAATAGGACCGATATAGTTGAAGCCCATTTCTTCAAACAAGGTGCCGGGAACCATCATACCTTTGACATGTTCTTCTGCGCGTTTGGCGATTTCCCATGCTGGTGGAATCTTTTCAAGTACACGCTTACTACCTTCGCGAGCGGATGCATAGAAGCTACCAGAAAGTAATTTAGCGAGATAATTCGCCATGCCGCCGACATTTCTTGATATCGACATTTCATTGTCGTTAAGAATAACTAAGAGATTGGCACTTAAATCACCAGCGTGTGCTAAAGCTTCAAAAGCTTGCCCTGCGGTAAGTGCGCCGTCACCAATAATCGCGACGGCGTGACGAGGATCGTTATTGGCTTGTGCTGCCAGTGCCATACCTAACGCTGCACTGATTGAGGTGCTCGAATGACCGACACCAAATGTATCGTAGTTACTTTCGCTACGTTTTGGAAAACCAGATAACCCGCCAGGCTGACGCATGGTGCTCATTTGATCACGACGGCCAGTCAATATTTTGTGTACATAACTCTGGTGACCTACATCCCAGACCAGTCGATCGGTTGGTGTGTCAAAGACATAATGTAGGGCAATAGTGAGTTCGATAACGCCCAGATTAGAGGAAATATGCCCGCCTGTTTGCTGCACACTATCGATAATCAGTGTTCTCAACTCTTCGGCCAGCTGGGGCAACTGTTTTTTATCCAGCTGACGCAGAGCATCCGGGTTATTGATATGAGCGAGTATTGTATCCATTCTGTCGATTTCTTAATGTGAGCGTTTCACAACAAACTGGGCCAATTCGGCCAGCACTTCTGAGTTAAATGGGCACGCATCAAGGTGAGTGAGTGCTTTTTCTATCAACGCAACCGCTTTTTGTTGTGCTTTTTCGAGGCCTAGTAAAGCAGGATATGTGGGTTTATTCAATGCAATATCGGCACCTTGCGCTTTTCCGAGCGTTTCTGTGTCTGTGATCACATCCAACACATCGTCCTGTACCTGAAAAGCCAGTCCTATGCAGTCTGCATAGCGATCAAGGTGTTCAAGTATGGTTTCATCGTATTGTTCTGCTGATAAGGCGCCCATTAAGACACTTGCCCGGATTAATGCGCCGGTTTTTAACTTATGCATGGCTTGGAGTGCGTCGATATCCAGTTTTATGCCAACGGATTCCAAGTCAATAGCTTGGCCTCCTGCCATGCCTGCTGCCCCCGAAGCATGACTGAGTGTTTTTATCATACGACTTTGTTGTTTATCCGTCAGCGTCTCATCACACAAGGTTTCGAACGCTTGAGTTTGTAAGGCATCACCGACTAAAAGCGCCGTGGCTTCATCATAAGCTTTGTGACAGGTTGGACGACCTCTTCGTAAATCATCGTCATCCATCATGGGCATATCATCATGTACCAGCGAATATGCATGGATCATTTCAACTGCCGCAGCAGCGACATCCATGGCTGGTTGCTTAGCTCCCATAGCTTGTCCTGTGGCGTAAACAAGTAGTGCACGTAAACGTTTACCTCCACCTAATGTGGCGTAACGCATAGCTTCGAATAAACGCGCTGATCCCGGCTTTAGACCTTGCTGAAGACGTTTTTCTAATACAAATTCAATTTGGGACTGGTGTTTTAACATCCAGTCTTCGAGAGGAAACTTGACGTTCACGCGTCACCAGTTTCCGGGTCGAAATCTACCATATTGCTTTGGCCAGATTGTTGTAAAAGCATTTGTACTTTTTGTTCTGCTGCTTGCAGTGACTCCTGACAATCACGCGTCAGTAATACACCACGTTCATAAAGTTTAAGGGATTCTTCCAGACTAATATCGCCATCTTCTAAGCGTTCAACTAATGCTTCCAGCTCTTTAACTGCAGCTTCATAATCCAGCTTTTTTTGTTTCGCTGCCATTCTTGCCTCTGACCGAAATAATTTTGCGCCTATTATAAGGTAATAGGCGTAGGCTTGCCTGCTGGATTGTTTTTTTATTTGCCGTTACTCTGTTGTGTTTGATTATTTTTTTGGTAGAGAACGTCTTATGCCGAAAATCATTCGCGGTTTTCATAATTTACCTGCTTCACCACAAGGGTGTGTCGCTACCATTGGTAATTTTGATGGTGTTCACTTAGGCCATCAGGCGGTATTAACTCAATTAGCCATGAAAGGCGATACGCTGAAATTACCTGCCGTAGTGATAACTTTTGAGCCGCAGCCTTTTGAATATTTTGTACCAGAAAAAGCCCCAGCCAGACTGACACGGTTTCGTGAAAAAGTGGAAGCATTGCGTTGTTATTCCATTCAGCAGTTATGTGTCTTACGGTTTAATAAACGTCTGGCGCAAATGTCAGCAGAAGCATTTATCCAGACATTATTAGTGAAAGGATTGAATGTTAAATATTTGGTGGTGGGTGATGACTTCCGCTTTGGCTGTGAGCGAAAAGGCGATTTTGCGTTGCTACAGGAAGCTGGCAAAAAATATGGCTTCCAGGTTGTGAATATGCATACCTTTGCCATTGATCAAAATCGGGTGAGTAGTACGCGCATAAGAAATGCTCTGAGCAGCGGTGATTTAGTATTGGCTGAAAAATTATTAGGACGCCCATACAGAATGAGTGGTCGTGTCGCCCATGGTGATAAGCGCGGCCGTAAGATGGGCTTTCCCACGGCGAATATCCATTTACATCGCCATAAAATTCCACTGACAGGTGTCTTTGCTGTGCAGTTATTTGGTATTGATGAAGAGCCGGTCAATGGCGTGGCGAATATTGGTATTCGACCCACCATCGGTGGTAATAAAGCCTTACTTGAAGTACATTTGTTTGATTTTAAAAGAGAAATATATGGAGAGCATGTCCAGGTATTTTTCTTACACAAGATTCGAGATGAACAGCGTTTTGATGGCCTGGAGCAACTCATTGCTCAGATTCATCTGGATGCAGAGCAGGCACGCCAATATTTTTCACAGGTTTATTTCAGGTAATAATTCTGTAGAAACTGATGGCGTTGTCTGGTCAATTCAATAGCACAACTGGCCGTCATGGCTGTTTGCTCCTGATGCTTTTGCCAGGTCTGATACACATTCAGACATTGAGTCTTGCGATAGGCGTCCCAGGTTTGTTGAGATAATTCCAGTGATTTAAGCAATGCCTCATTATCAGCATGGCGTCGTTTAATGAGGGTTAAGTCACTCACCATATGATCAATCGCTGATTGTAATTTTTCATCTAAACAACTTTGCTGCGCCTCGGCACTCGTCATTGGGCATAGCGCCTGTGCCTGAGTCAGCGGTGAGACAATAAAAAGCAGGCTAAATAAAATATATTTCATGGTTTAGAGTCTATCAATATCCAGTAAAATCTGTTTTGCCAATGTTTCCATTCGCTCCAGACTGATATCGGCTTTTTGCAGAAAATCACCGCTGTAAAATTTGGGGTCAGCCCAATGCTTGCCGGTGATATGGCAACGTTTGGCGAGTTTGTTGAGCCCCAGATCCTCTAAATCAAAGCCAAGTTGCGTCCAGTATTTGGCTAGATGCCGCTCGGTCGCATGGTCAGTTTGTTGCGTATCTTGTATTTGTCTGACATAAACGCTGGTTTCGCGAGCTGCAATAATCACATTTCTCAGCGCTTTTCTGGATTGTTGCTGACGTGCCTCACCAGCACGATTGAGATTTGCTAGCCAGCGTTGTATATGTTTAAAAATTTCCCATAATAATTTGGGATTAATCGCATCCATGACGTTTTTATTTATGTGTCTAAGATTAAGCGCATCGGAATCATGGCTGAATGAGTAAAGCCTTCATCCTGATACATTTTTTGTGCAATGGCGTTATCAGCATCGGTTAATAGCGTCATCCGCAGGCAACCTTGTTGTCTGGCAAAATTCACAGCCGCATTCAACAAAGCTGAGCCAAAGCCTTTACCCCGATGTTGTTCATCAATGACCATATCTTCCAATAAAGCGACTTTACCGCCCATGGCGGTTGAGGTCAGATATAACAAACTGACAACGCCAACCACTTTTGACTGATGTTTGATAAGTAAAAAATGGCCTTTGTCTGGATGCCTGAGAATATCACTGACCGCGTGCATTTGTTTCTCTGGCTGTGGCTCAAAGTCGGCCTCCTGTGTGAACAGAACGGTTAACAAATGTGTGATGGCATTCAGATCAGTTAATGTCGCTTCTGCAATGATGTGGTTGGTCATTTAGCGTTAACCTTAGGCTCAGTTTATGTTGGTTATGTTCGTCGTATTCAAGGTCGATTGATAGTAGCATGACCCTTAATCAGAACGTTATATCATTTCGACAAAAAGGGAGACACCACCATGGCTGACTGGTTAACGGCAACTGTAGTTGAAAATAAGCAATGGACTGATCGATTGCACTCGTTAAGACTGGATGTCGATTATCCTATGTTTAAAGCTGGTCAATTTACCCGTTTAGCGTTGGAGATTGACGGTGAACTTGTCAGCCGACCTTTTTCTTTGGTGAATAGTCCTGATACGAGACCGCTCGACTTTTATTTTATTGAGGTACTGGATGGCTTACTCTCTACCCGACTCTCTAAACTGAAGCCCGGCGATGAAATTTTTGTGGCACCCAAAGCCGCGGGCTTAATGACCTTGGATCAGTTACCCGAAGGAAAGCATCTCTATTTATTGTCAACGGGGACTGGGGTGGGTCCGTTTCTTTCTATTCTGAACTCAGCTGAAGTCTGGCAGCAATTTGAAAAGGTGGTATTGGTTCATGCCGTCAGATATCAAAATGAGCTGACATATCAGGCGACGATTGACGCGATAAAAGCAGCACACAGCGAGCAGTTTATGTATGTGCCTTTTGTCAGCCGTGAGGCCGCACCGGATGTATTATCAGGTCGTATTCCTCAAGCTGTTGAAGATGGTCGCTTTGAAAAACGCACAGGCCTAAAGATCAATGCAGAAGATAGTCAGGTGATGTTGTGTGGTAATCCGGATATGGTCTTGGAAACAATGGATGTATTAATCAATACACATGGTTTGAAAAAACATTCGCGACGTGATCCAGGTCAAATCAGTATTGAGAAATATTGGTAATAGATAATTTACAGCTGAATTTGTGAGCAAACTCACTATTGAGAAATATTTGGTTTAGCCGATATCTTGTATACAAGATAAAATTAGTCAAACAAAGTCATTGCTACTCATGATGAAGTGAGTATTTCAAGAAGGTAAATGAGTCTTGACGACCAAAAATATTTATTCAACTCTTTCAGTATTTCCCAACACGAAAGTACATAAGCTACATTTTGATCAGGGTTTGACTCTAATTGAACTCATGATCGTAGTCGCTATTTTGGGCGTGCTCGCTATGATTGCTGTTCCCAGTTACCAACAATATAAAGAAGAAGCGGATAGACAGTTAGCCATTGCTGACTTAACCGAAGTACGCTTTTATATCGAACGATTTTATGCAGAAACAAATCGTTTTCCAGCCGACATCACAGAGCTAGGTAACTTACCTAACAATGGTAATGATCCGTGGGGAAATCCATATGTATATCTCAACATTGCCAATGCGGGTCCAGGGATTAAAGGCCAAGTGAGAAAAGATAAAAAACTTAACCCTATTAACACCCAATACGATTTCTATAGCAAAGGGAAAGACGGGGTGACTAAAAAACAAATATCCAATAAAGACAGTCTCGATGACATCATTATTGCGAGAGACGGTTTGTTTATCGGCGTAGCAGAAGACTTTTAAGCTAAGTCATGCTGACACGTTCTCTTTTTAGCAAAAATACGGTAGCCAAACGCCTCTATTTAGCCTTTATTTTAGCCACGATTATTCCTGTGAGCATTTTAGGGATCGTCTCGTTTTATCAAGTTAATGGTGAACTGGAAGAACAAGCGTTTTCTGGGCTACGCAAAAGCAGTAAAGATTATGGTTTGCGTTTGATTGACCGTTTCGTGGTCGCTGAAAGCGCCCTTAAATTACTCGAAAACAGAATTCCAAAATTAACGCTGGCACATGATTCCGCCATTCTCAAAGAGCGAATTGGCATGCTCTTTAGTCACATTGTTGTATCAAAACCAACTGGCAATCAATACATTGTAGGTGAACAGATATTACTTCCCACACTCAGCACTGATGAGCAGCGTGTGATTAGTTTAGGAAGGACGGTTATCAAAGCCGTTGATGAGGATGAGTCCATTGCATTGTGGATTGCCATTCCTCAGCTAGGGCTGCAAGACCATTTGCTTATGGCCCGCCTCAAGGGGGATTCTATCTGGGAACAGGAAGTGCTGGGTGCAAATGAGCTGCTAGTCTATGGTGAGAATGGTCAGTTATGGTTTAGCACTGCTGAGCACAATGTCTTACCAGAAGAATTGGAGCAGGAGGTGTTGTCCAAAAGCAGTGGTACATTTAAGTGGGAGGATAATGTTAACGGCAGTGTATTGGCCGGTTTTTGGCATACTCCACTGCGTAATATGTTTGAAGCACCGAATGCCATCATTGTTCAAATACAACTCGAAGATATTGCGCTGTCAGCGAATGTGCATTTCAAATCATTTTATCCACCTGTGATTATGCTGGCTGTCTTGGTAGTGTTGCTTTCCGTAACGAAATTAATCTCTCGATATTTAACACCTCTTTCAGCTCTTCAGGAAGCCACCGAGAAGCTAGTCAAAGGTGACTTTTCTTATCAGGTAAAAGTCGACAGTGAAGATGAGTTTCAGTCTCTTGCTAACTCCTTCAACAACATGACTCGACATATTCAAACTCAATTTGATATTCAGTCGACAATGGGGGAGATAGACCGACAGATTTTATCTGTTCGAGATGCGAATGAAGTGGTAGAAACGGCTATGACTCGGTTACCTGAAACACTTGGTGTCGATATGATGGCCATCGCAAGTATTAAACCCAACTCATTGGCGATTGAAAAGCTTTATTTCCGCGTTGGTCTACAGCCGACTCAAATTGTAGATAAGCCCAGTGTCCTTAGTCATGAGGACTATCAACATTTGATTTCTGAACAAAACCGTATTTTTATTCTTGCGAGTAGTGAATTGCCCGCTTATTCCTACATTAGGAAAATAATGCAAGAGCAGCACTTTTATTATCTCGTGGTGCCAGTGATTGTTAACGAACAACTAACGGCTATCGTTGGTTTTGCCTATCATCAACTGTCAGCTATCACTCATGAGGTGAAAAATACGGCGAGAAACTTCGGCGATCGAATTGCTGTAGCTTTATCTAATGCCGCCTGGGAAGAGAAGCTCTATAATCAAGCTCATTACGATGGGTTGACAGGGTTAGCAAACCGTCGTGTTTTAAATGAATATTTGAAACAGGCTGTGGCCAGAGCCAAGCGAGATGAAACTAATTTTTGTGTGCTATTTATTGATCTTGACCGTTTTAAGAGTATCAATGATTCGATGGGACATGCTGCCGGTGATAATTTACTCGTAGATGTTGCCAAGCGCCTTGAAAACAATTGCAGAGAGGCTGACCTGGCGGTTAGAGTGAGTGGCGATGAGTTTGTTATTCTGCTGACCGAGTTTGATGACAAACAAGCTTCAGCCTCTATTTCCAGTCATATTGCTGAAAAAATCCTAAAGACATTAGCTGAGCCATACCACATCAATGGACAAACATTGCACATCTCGGCAAGTATTGGTATTGCCATTTTTCCAGATGATGGTAATAACCCTGACGCTATTTTAGAACACGCTGATGCGGCTATGTATCACGCGAAATCAGCTGGTCGAGCAAATTTCCACTTTTATCAGTCGGCAATGACATCAACAGCCGTTGAAAATCTCAAGCTGGAAAATGATTTGCGTCAGGCATTAGATAATAATGAATTAGTCGTTTATTTTCAGCCGAAATTCGATAGCGAACAGGAAATAGTTGGTGCTGAAGCATTAATTAGGTGGATGCATCCTGAACTTGGCATGGTATCCCCAGCCAAGTTTATTCCCATTGCTGAGCAGTCATTATTAATTATAGATATTGGTCGCTGGGTGTTTGAGCAGTGTTGCGATCTTATTAATGAATTGAGTGATAAAAATCTGACTATTGTTCCCATTGCGGTCAATTTATCGGCAGTAGAATTTAATAGAGATGATCTTATTTCCCATCTGCTTGGGATATTGGATAAAACTCAGACAAACCCTAATTATATTGAGTTAGAACTTACCGAAAGCGTCGCTTTAACCAACAAAGATATCTGTATTCAGCGAATGACTGCATTACGAGAATCAGGAATGAGTTTAGCGATGGACGATTTTGGCACCGGATTTTCATCTTTATCATACCTTCAGGAACTACCACTTAATACGCTAAAAATTGATCAACAATTTGTCAGAAATATTGAGTTGGGTGAAAGCAGTCAGGCAATCGTAAAAGCAGTAATGGCCTTGGCAAAAGGTCTGTCCATGTCAGTTGTTGCCGAAGGTGTGGAAACACCAGAGCAATTTAATTTTCTGGCTGAAAATGGATGCGATTTTTATCAAGGCTATCTGTTAAGTAAACCCATACCCAAAGTTGATTTTATGGCAAAGTTAGAGGCCAAAAAATAGATGACAGCAGGTTTCTATACGGGATATCAATAAATCATATTGCTCATGGTGATTTGGTGTATTGTTCTCATCTTCTATCTTTAGAAGAATGATAAGCTGATGTTCTTACTGATGTTGTTGGTAACTGATTAGATGAGGTTGATTGCCTTTGATTACTTCAGAGCCATTGCCATATTATGCATCGTTGCCGGACATTCTATTAGCTACAAATCCATCACCAGTTTTGATGAAAGAGTCATAGCGAATTTAATTCAGGGCGGCTCACCACTGTTTGTCTTTATCTCTGGTTTTTTCTTTCATCATATTTTTTACAGGCAGTTTCACTACAGCCAGTTTATGCTGAAGAAAGTTAAAAATGTCTTGTCGCCTTATCTGTTCTTATCCTCCCTAGCACTCATTTATTATTTAAGTTCTGGTATTTCTCTACCGGATGCAAAACAGTTAGGCGTGTCGTCTCTAACTGACTGGCAAGATTATATAGGCATGATTAGTTTGTACCTTTGGACAGGCAGAACCTCGTTTGCTTATTGGTATATTCCTTTTATTATGCTGATATTTTTGATGTCGCCTTTGTTTATCAGTTACATTCGCCAGAGTCTAAAAACGCGTTTGGTAATATTCATTATCGCTTTAATATTGGCAATGATTGTCCATCGTCCAGCAGGTAATTTGTCTCCGTGGCATGCCGTTATGTATTTTTTACCGATGTATTTATTGGGCATTTTCGTGTCGATGCATCGTGAGCTTGTGCAGCGATATCTACATAACAAAGCGTTTTTGCTCGGGGTTACAGTGGTATTTCTGGCAATTCTACAAGCGCTGATTTATCCAAGCTTTGGCAATCTGCATAAATTACATCCATTTACCTTTGATGGCTTAGATATCCTGATTTTGCAGAAGATAGTTTTATGTTTTTTCTTTTTATCTTTGCTAGAAAAACTGAGCGAACATTACCCTCAAATACCTTTATTAAGGTTATTAGCTGATGCTAGTTTTGCCATTTATTTTATTCATCCCTGGGTATTGATTGCCTTAGTCGGGTATCAGTGGTTACCCTATCTGGAACAGATGAGCGGATTGGTTCAATTTATTATTACCTTTCCGCTCACAATATTGATTAGCCTGACATTAGCTTATGTTATTAAGCGATGTATCGGTACATACAGTCGCTTTTTAACGGGTTGGTGAGATTATCCTAGTCGCCCTGACACACTATTGATAAAGGCATCCTGGATCGTTTCATCACCATTATAGAGTTCATCAATCTGGTTGATGGATTCAGTATGCTTCAGGCAAAACTGAATACAGGCGGCCACGTCAGCTCGAGTAATCACGTCTTTATCAGCCTGACCTGTTCGTTGTGTGGAAATATGGCCAGTCGCTTTATCATCTATCAGTTTGCCTGGTCGCAAGATGGTGTAGGGGACACCACTGGCTAATAAATACTCATCAGCAAAGTGTTTGCAGATATTGTAGTGTTTTATCGCTTCGGTGCCTGCTTCAGGATTACCGGCATCTCTGGCGCTTACCATAACAAATTGTTTTATATTATGTTTCTTTGCCATGTCGATAGCTTTTACGGCGCCCCATAGATCAATCAAGATGGTCTTATCTGCTCCAGTTTTTCCTCCTGAGCCCGCTGTAAAAACGACTTTATCGCAGTCAGCAAAGGCATCATCAGGTAGCGGTGCTTCCAGATCAGTAATCATTGTTTCAGCACCCAAGTCTTGAAAAAAGGGGGCTTGCTGTGAATGTCGAATCATGGCTTTAACGGGACTATTCTCAGCGCAGAGTAATTTGACCAGTTGTTTTCCAATTTGGCCATTCGCACCAATAACTAATGTTTTACTCATCGCTTTCCTCCTGAAGTCTTAACGTCAATATAACTATCACTCTAACATGGCCACCTGTTTTACTAATATGTCCATAAGTGTTGACGTAAAAAATATATGTCGAATACTATCGACATATGAAAATAGAAAATGCACTTAGCGCTTTTGATGCCCTGTCACAGGAAACACGCCTCCAAGCTTTCAGATTACTTGTTGAAGCTGGTCCGCAGGGAATGGCTGCCGGTGCTATCAGTAATGCACTGGGTATTCCACACAACACCTTATCATTCCATCTGACTCACCTGAGCCAAGCTAAATTAGTTTCGTCACGTAAACAAGGCCGTTCGATCATTTACCTCGCTAATTTTGAACAGATGAGAGAGTTGATCGCCTTTATGGTTCAAGATTGTTGCAGAAGTGATATGGCCCGATTACATCAGGCTGACAATATTGACTGTGCCGTTGTGGAACTGGTTGATTGTTGTAAACCTCAATCCGATAAAACAGAGAGTTGAAATGAAAAGGATATTGGTTTTATGCACAGCAAACTCATGTCGGTCCATCATGGCGGAAGCATTGATTAACCATCTCAAAGGTGAGGAATATCATGCTATGAGTGCGGGCAGTCAGCCCGCAGGGTATGTTCACCCCAAATCGATTGAGACACTAAGAAAACATGGCATTGACCCGGGAAGTCCTGTCAGTAAATCCTTGGATGAGTTTGCTGGTCAGTCTTTTGATTACGTTATCACCGTTTGTGATCAGGCCGCTGATGAAATATGTCCAATTTTTTATGGTGAGTACCGGAAACTACATTGGAGCACGCCAGATCCGGCAAAAGTACAAGGCACTTCCGCGGCGCTAGACGCGGCTTTTGATGAGGCTTTTCAATTATTAAAAACACGTATCGAGAAGGAATTAGTATGAAGCAGGAGTCGACTTCAGCGATAGGCTTTTTTGAACGCTACCTGTCCGTTTGGGTGGGCCTTTGTATTGTGGCAGGTGTGGGCCTTGGGTCGTTATTTCCAGGCGTCTTTCAAACAGTAGCTGCATGGCAATATGCCAATGTAAACCTAGCCGTGGCTGTGTTTATCTGGTTAATGATTTATCCAATGATGGTCAATGTCGATTTTGCGTCGATTAAAGATGTTGGCAAAAAACCAAAAGGATTATGTCTGACGCTGGTGGTGAATTGGCTCATTAAACCCTTCACCATGGCCGGACTCGGTATTTTATTTTTTGAGATTTTATTTGCAGGTTGGGTTGATCCGCAATCAGCAAAAGAATACATCGCTGGGATGATTTTGTTGGGTGTAGCCCCATGTACCGCAATGGTGTTTGTCTGGAGCCAACTGGTCAAAGGGGATGCGAATTACACCTTAGTACAAGTCTCCATCAATGATTTGATTATGGTCTTTGCCTTTGCACCCATTGCCGCATTTTTATTGGATATGACCGATATTATTGTGCCGTGGCAAACTTTATTTTTATCCGTGGTCTTGTATGTGGTCATACCATTAATCGCAGGTTATCTCACGCGTAAACTTCTTGATAGTAGTCAGGAACATCATGAAATAGCGCGTTTCACACAAACCATAAAACCTTATTCAATCATGGGTTTATTGGCGATGGTGGTTTTACTATTTGGTTTTCAGGCTGAAACTATTCTGGACAAACCCTTAGTTATTGCTTTGATTGCTATTCCGTTGCTGATTCAAAGCTACGGTATTTTTGCTATTGCATATGGCTGGGCTTATTTATGGAAAGTGCCGTTTAATGTGGCCGCACCAGCGGCTTTGATAGGCACGTCCAATTTCTTCGAGCTGGCGGTGGCCGTGGCGATTAGCTTATTCGGCCTGCATTCTGGTGCAGTCTTGGCGACAGTTGTTGGCGTGTTGGTCGAAGTACCGGTAATGCTATCTCTGGTCGCTCTGGCATTGAAAACAAAACAAGCTTTCAGAGATTGAAATGAGTATCACTCTTTACGAGATTGGTTGGTATGAAATGTATCATCTAAAAGTAAAAGACATCGTATCTACTGTGTCTTTTAATTAAACTCTGGGCATTGAAAATGAATCGCTTGTTCTAACTCTAACGGCTGGCTGATGAAATAGCCTTGTATTTTATTGATGCCAAGCCGCACCAGTTCATGGAATTCCTCTTCAGTTTCTACCCCTTCGGCTAAAACTTCACAGGCAGTTTCTTTTGCATAAGCAATTAATGCGGCGGTAAGTGCTTTTCTGGACGTATCGGTATCAATATTTCTGATCAGGCTGATATCTAATTTGATGATATCTGCACCCAACTCAAGTATGTGCTGGAAGTTGGAATAGCCTGCCCCGACATCGTCAATGGCAAGACGTACACCTTGATTACGTAATGACTCGACAGCATTTCTGAATGCGCGATAGTCTGTTATCTGAGCATGTTCTGTGACTTCAAGGACAATTTTTTTGTCCAGAATATGTTGAGTTAATGCGCGCTCAACAGCACCATTTATCACGTATTCAGGTGAAATATTTAATGAGAAACTGGTGTCGTTAGAGAAAGCACTCATCTTATCAATGGCAGCCTCAATAGCCATGATTTCAAGTTCTTCCCCTAAGCCAACCGATTCTGCTTGCTGAAACCAGATATCTGGAGTGAGATAGGGTGTACTGGTAAAACGCGATAAACATTCATAGCCGATGACTTTTTGTTGGTCCACATGAAATACAGGCTGGAAGACGGTTTTTACCTCATGATTATTTAATACTTCGGTGATGCGTTTTTTTATTTGGTTGTCTTCTTGGTTCTTGTGCAATTGCTTGTCAATATGGCGTGCAGCGATATCAGCAAATATTTTCATCAGCGCCAGATCTCGTTCATTCAGACTATCGTTTGGTGTATGGCTGAAGCAGCAAAACGTGCCGTAAACCTCACCATCATTCAGCACAATAGGGGCGCCTAGGTAGCTACCAATTTGCAACTCTTCAGTAATAGGCATCACTTTAGTTATATGGTTTTTTGATGTGTCTTGGATAACTTCGTTCAGTTCACCTTCAATAATTCTCTGGCAATAAGTGTGTTCGGTTGGATCGGCGTGCCCAGGGGGGAGCGGTGAATCAGGATAAGCAGTATCAACGATTTCGATTTTTCTCATATCATCAGTAATTTCTGATATGAACGCGACGTCCATGTCCAGATGTTTACGGATAACAGACAAAATATAGCTGAGGTTGCTAGTAATTTCTGACGTTTCTGACAAGGCTATTTCACTTTCTAAGCCTTGGAGGATTGTGTCTCTCATTATCATAAAACTCGTCTACGTATGGGCTTGAAATTATCGTTTCATTGCATATTTACCAATATTTTATATTTTGTCGAGTCTCAAGGTTTTAACAAGGGTTAACTTAAGGGCCTCAATAGCCTTAGGCTAGATGAGCGTTATCGCGCATAAGCCCAGCAATGCAACGTTTGCCAATAAACCAATCATGAAAAAGAGTGTTCTTGGGCTTGGGTTTTTTTCAGTGGCAATTTTGTAATATAACGCCATATGAAAAATTCGGGCGATGGCAAATACCCAAATAAAAATACCTGTCCATAGGGCATTAGCGCCGATAAGAATCGCCATAAAAGACGTCCCGAGCATCAAAGGCAGGTTTTCAAGTGAGTTCATAAAGGTTCGATGAGCACGGAAAACAAAAGAGGAGTGACTTAGGTTCTCATCAATTTTCCCAGGCACAGCACCGGGTTGAGAGGCTTTGGATTTACTGGCTATAAACCACTGGATTAACAGAGTTAATAAAATGATAAATAAACCGGTAAAGGCTAAATGGTAGATGTTCTCTAATGTCATGATGTCTCCGTTTAGTTTTGGGCAATCAGGGCAACCGCACCAAGTATAGCCAGCAGCCATAGCACGCCACCGATAAGTAAGGCACCGTATCCTCTCCAGTCATAGCGTGAGTTGATACTGCCAATAGGATCGTCTTTCAGCATATTGATTTTATCTTGTAGCTCTATCAGCGGATAAGCACTGAGGTAGAACATTATCAACCAGATAATATTGAAATATGGCGGCACGACTTGGTTATCAGCCAAGGTGCTTGCCAGGTTGCCAAGAACGACCAGTAAAACAAACATGGTTGCAAGAAAACCCAGGTGTTTATTCTCGGGAATATCCTGACGTAACATACTTTGCTTGATGCGTTTCGTTAATGCATGAGCAAAAAAAATAGAGAATATGCCACGCATGACAGGCATGATTTTGCCATCGATATAAGGCTGCTGAAGTTTCCAGTTTTTATAAAACCAGTAGATACCATATAAACCGAATGTGGCGAGATAAAGCCACTTTAGCTTAGTGGGGGATACCGAAAAATAAGCTTGATCCCCTGCAGCAGGGTTGCTATCCGTTTCCATAACGGTTTGAGGTGTTTGTGTTTCTAATTCCATTTTAGCCTCGTATTAATAAAATAAAACGCTGTTATTTGCTCTGAAGAATGGCATGTCCGTATGAATTATCAATGGCGCATCGCCAGATATCATCGCTGTTTTTGACAAATACATATGTGACTTGTCTTGTGGTCGGTTCAGCATCAGGCGCAGAGATAATGGTGTTCGCCAATACGAGGGCGGTATCGCCAGTTTCTAAAATCTCTAACGCTTCCTGTGTGATCTGTAAGCCATGCTGAAAGTAAACAGCAATTTTTTCAAATGCCTGACGAATCTGAGCTTTGCCCACCGCATTCATGCCGGGTTGTACTACTAAGACCGCATCGCCAGTGTATATGTCTAATAATCTATCAAAGTCTTCCGCCATGATGGCTTGGTCTGCTGCTTTGATCTGACTGATGATGGGATGTTCCGTCATTTGTTTTTCCCATTCCAATTGAGCGTATAGAGTTCAGTCCGTCTGTCTTTTAGGTTATTCACCGAGCCTTCGCTTCGAGTCAACTTGAGTTTATCCAAGTCCAGATCTGAAAACATGATCATTTCGGTATTCGGTGTGGTTTCTGCCATGACGGCATCGTGTGGATAGGAGAAATCAGAAGGGGAGAACACGGCCGCCTGAGAATATTGGACATCCAGGTTTTCTACTTGTGGCAAGTTACCGCAACTACCACAAATTACCACATAACATTCATTCTCAATGGCGCGAGCCTGAGCACAATGACGTACCCTTAAATAACCATTTTTGGTATCAGTCCAATACGGCACAAAAAGAATATCCATATCCTGCTGTGCCAACAAACGAGCCAGCTCAGGAAATTCGACGTCATAACATATCAATATGCCGACACGGCCGGCATCTGTTTCAAAGACCTGTAACTGGTCGCCACCTTCAATTACCCAGTCGCGTCGTTCATGTGGCGTGATATGGACCTTAGTTTGTCTCTCAATCGTGCCATCACGACGGCAGAGATAACTGACGTTATAGAGCACATCGTCTTCTAATAACGGCATGGAACCTGTAATCACATTGATGTTGTAACTGACCGCCATTTGCGACATTTCTGTTTTAAAGCGCTCAGTAAAACTCGCTAAAAATCGAATCGCTTCGGTCTGATTGCGTTGATCTGGACTGAGTCCCATCAATGGTGAATTGAAAAACTCGGGGAACAGGGCAAAGTCGCTTTTATAACTCGATAAGGCATCAATAAAATATTCGACCTGACTTAACAATTCTTCAACAGACTCAACTTCACGCATCTGCCATTGGATAGCACCAATGCGAACCTGAGTTTTACGGGTTTCAATAACGGTACTTTCAGGTTCATAAAAAATATTGCGCCATTCCAGCAAAGTCGCGTAACCCTGAGACTTTTCATCTTCAGGCAGATATTGTTTTAATAGGCGCGTGACCTGAAAGTCATTTGATAACTGGAAGGTCAGAATTGGGTCATAAATACGTTTGTTTTTAACCGCTTCAAAATACTCAGCGGGCGTCATTTCTTCAGCATACTGATGATAGTTGGGAATACGACCACCGGCCAGAATCGCTCTCAGATTATGTTGTCTGCATAGCTCTTTGCGCGCTTCGTATAAACGCCTTCCCAGACGATAGCCCCGGTAATCAGGATGAATCAAGACATCTAGCCCATACAGAGCATCACCATTTTTATTATTCAGAATGGTTTCTTTTTTGCTGATTAAATCATCATAGGTATGTGGGTTACTAAAGCGTTGGTAATTCACCTGTACTGACAGAGCGACCCCAATGATAGTGTCATGATCAATGATACAAATCTGACCTTCAGGTAGGTCATCAATCAGTTTGAAAATAGTATGTTCCGGCCAGGCGCCACCAATATCATCGTAAATTTTATCCATCAATAGTTTGAGCTGAGGGTAATCGGATTTTTCCAAATTACGAATCTTGATGTGCAGATCTTCAGGCATAACATTCCTTTATCAGTTGACGCATACAGCATAGGTGAGTGACTGATAATATAAAAGTCAGTGTGAAAAAAATTTGATAATGTCAGTGATAACTTATAGGAATAAGTCATCTATCGAGCACGATACGACACTTCTTGGTATATTTTAGCCATAGCCAGTCTTTAAACAACGGAGTTGAACATATGGCTTCAGTGAGTTTGTCGGATTTATCTATTGTGCTGGTGGAGCCTTCTGCCACTCAACGCAAAATTATTGTTAGCCATCTTCAGCAGGCAGGTGTGTATAACATTGAAGGTGTTGCAACGGGGATGGAAGCATTAAAAATCATGATGCAATATCCGCCTGATTTAGTTATCAGTGCTTTGCATTTAGCTGATATGGAGGCTGCAAAGCTGATTGCCCTCGCTCGCAAGTTTAAAAATGAAACCACCACATACTTCATGCTGGTATCAAGCGAAACACGTTTTGAAGAGCTGGATGATGTGCGTCAGGCTGGTATTGTGGCGATGCTACCGAAGCCATTTAATAGCCAGGATTTAGAAAAAGCCCTGGCAACCACTATCGACTTTATGGAACCCGCCAGACTGGAACTGGAAAATTATGATATCCAGGAACTAAAAGTGCTGGTGGTTGATGATAGCCTGACTGCCCGAAACCATATTACCCGTGTATTGAAAAACCTAGGAATGGTGATTATATCCAAAGCGAATGACGGTGCAGCGGCAGCAGAAGTCATAAAAAATAATGAGTTTGATTTGATTTTTACCGACCTGAATATGCCGAATATGGATGGCAAGCAGTTAGTCGAATATGTCCGTCAAGAGCTCAATAATGCATTTTTACCTATCATCATGGTCACCAGCGATGACGATGCTGCCCGTTTAGGTGAAGTCAAAGCCGCAGGTGTGACCGCTATCTGTGATAAACCGTTTGAGCCTGAAGCGATTCGCCAATTATTAGTCAGCGTTCTTGATGAGAGCTGAGATCAGCTCTAGCTATTGCCCTGTCTGGGGTTAGTACTTTTTCCTCATCGATATTGCCTAGCAAAGGTTACTTTTAAGTAACTAAGTTTCTGAAAAGTGCCGTCTTGCGGCACTTTTTTATCCTTTCTACGATGTTTCTAACAAGCAAGGTATTTCATTGCTTTTCATTCTTTCAAAAGAGTAGAGGAAACAATCATGGCGGGCAGATTAGACAATAAAGTCATTTTAATAACAGGGGCTGGCGGCGGACTCGGTAGTGAGCAGGTTCGGATGATGGCAAAAGAAGGTGCCAAAATTGTGGCAGCTAATTTAAAGCAGGATCCGATCATTGCCGATGGACAAGCTGCCGATGCTCTGTGGAACAAAACGCTTAAGCTGGTTGAGGAAATCAAACAGAGCGGGGGAGAAGCGATTGCCGTAGCGCTCAACGTGACCAAGGAACAAGACTGGGAAGATGCTGTTGCAGAAACCGAAAAGCATTTTGGTCGTCTGGATGTATTGGTCAATAATGCTGGCATTTATTATCACGCAGGCTTACTTGAGCATACTGTCGAAAAGTTTTACCAGATAGTCAATATAAACCAACTCGGCGTTTTATTAGGAATGAAAGCTGCCGTGCCGGCCATGAAACGCGCAGGCGGTGGTTCTATTGTTAACTTTTCATCTATCTACGGCATTGCGGGAGCAGGTGTCTCCACGGCTTATCAGAGTACGAAAGGTGCTGTCAGATTAATGACCAAGTCAGCGGCGTTGGAATTTGTCGGCGACAATATTCGAATTAATGCCATTTGTCCCGGTATGTTCGATACCAATTTATTTGAAAGCAGTGTGCCAAAAGAAGAATGGGACGCACTTATCTCAATGGTGCCGATGAAACGCTTTGGTAAACCTCATGAAATTGCCTACGGTACGATCTTTCTGGCGTCTGATGAGTCTTCATTTATGACTGGCACAGATTTGGTGATAGATGGTGGTTATACCTGTCCTTAGAACGGGTTAATAGTGAAGCCAATGAGAGAAAGAATATCTCTCATTGGTTTTTAAGATTATTTACTGCATGTTCCAGTTTTTGCCATGTTTAAAGAGCTAATGTCTTTTTTGCCTTTTTCTTCATCAACAAGATCTACACCGGCACCACCCACAAAAACACCTATTTTCATATACTGTCTAATGAAATAGTTTTTGCCAGTTTCGGTATTCAACAATAAGTCGTTAGGTGAGAACTCTGATTCGGTAGCAATTTTATGCTGCTCATCACCTTTTACTTCTTTGTAAAAGAACATGTCTGGAGCAGTTTCACCCAGGCAATCTCCATCAACCCAGACGTCTTTTTTGAGTGCGTCACCAAAGCTACCTGAGCGATAAACATACAAGCCTGAATTACCTTCTGAGGGAGACTTGAATTGTTTTGCCAGCTCGCTGTTTTCTTTGCTTTCCATTGGAACAGAAGCGCAACCAGATAGGAATGTTACTGCTACCAAAACAGCAGCAAATTATACTTTTTTCATCTACTTTCCTTGTTTTTAAATTTAAATGGGAATAATCAACCTTAAATTACGCAAGGTCATTTAAGGTTGATTTGATAATAACGGAAAAACTGTAGAATGAAAAAATTATATCTCCGAACTTTGATGTGCTTCCTTTATCGGCCCTTGTGCCAATATCCAGGCAATGACTAGGAAAGTCAGCATCCCTAGTAAGATGCTCTGAAAAGAGACATCGGCATCGATCATAAAACCCAAAAATGCCGGTGCGATACCAGTAGAAAATACTAAAAAGGCTGACTTCAACGAACGCACCTGACCTAAGTGATCTCGGCCCCATAGTCGAACCAATAACGTATCCCCAATCGGCGAAGACATACCTAATGCTGTGCCAGCCCCAAGCATTAAAATCCAGATACCCATATCCCCACCAACGGTAGCGGCAATTAATAAGGCTAAAGCAAATGGAATCAGGTAAAGTTTTGCCAACGTGGTGGCACCGTATTCATCAATCCAACGCCCCCCTAATAACGCTCCGGGAAAACGAGCGATACCTAATCCTGTTAAGGCCAAAGCATATGTCGTCGGGCTGGCGAGTAAATCTTTTGTCATCTGAGCTTGATAGATAAAAATGCCTGTCAGGGTAATGGGTAATACCATCAGCATTGGCAGTAATAACCAGAAACGTAGATCACGGGTAGGGCTGGGTCCTGCGTCTTTATGTTGTTTATGCTCGTTCTTTTGACGTGGTGCAGGAGGCCAGTCAACAAATAAAATCAGTAAAGCCCAGAGCCCAATAAGCACGGCAAGACTACTCCACCACACCTGCTGCCAGCTAAAACTGACAGCCATTAAAGCAATAATAGGCGGTAATATAATTTCACCTGTTGGCATGCCCAGCGTGACAAGCCCCAGTGCTTTACCTCGATTAGTAGAGAATTCACGTCCGGCAAGTGTGCTGCCAAAATGAGTCATCAATCCCTGTCCACATAAGCGCTGCAAACCCAGGCCAAACACACATAAGCCCCACCAGGGGGACAAGGTGAGCATTAATACGCCAATCGTTAAAACAATAAGCACGCTAAGTACATAACGACGCGGCGCTATCCAGTCGATTTTTGGACCAAAGTGCATGACCAAAAAGCCACTGATCATCGTAATCACCGCGTAGATAGAGCCAAACTCACCGGCAGATATATTAAGATATTCGCTGATATCAGTCCGAAATAAACCAATAAAAAAGCTTTGTCCAAGATTACCGGTAAACACTGCCAGATAAGCAGCAGCAATCAGACCAAAATGATTTTTTAACAACCCGGCATAACTGAGTCGGATATCAGAGTCCATAAGAAGTCCTGTCTGAAAAGAATCTTTGATAGAAAATAGAGGATAGATTATTTTTGATTCTATTCTACCAGCCTGACATTCAATTCAATCACCACATTTATTGATTGTCATGAGTGTGTTCTAATTTGTGTCTGATGTGCTGAGTTGTTATGGTTGCCAGCCATTATCTTTTTCGCAATATATAATTTGGCTTAACTTCAGGAGAACTTTGTGCCAAACGTCCGAACGTATTTTTTATTGCCCCAGCTATTACTTATCACTGTATTTTTGCTGGGTTTGGCTTCACCAACGCAATCGATGGCGAATGCTGATCCATCTTCTACAAGCTTGCAGAATCCAAAATCGGGTGAATCACAAGCCGATGTTTACCGAAGTTTAGCCAACTTAATTGAGAATCCTGAAACGCGTGATAAGTTAATCGAAGAATTAAATAATTTGTCAGACAATGCTGATAAGCAAAATGGCAAAGAGTCATCGAATAGCGAAAAAAAAGCGGAAGACAAAAAGTCTGAGGATTCCCTTGCCGCGGCTATTGCAGAGCAAAGTCAGTCGGTTGTTCAAACCATGATGTCCACCCTTAAAGGTAGTTGGGATGCGATTACCTCTATCTGGACAGGATCTGATAAAACGACTCAAGGTTGGTTTAAGGATCTCATCACTACAGCGATTGTTGCTGCAGCAACGATTCTGAGTTTTATTATATTCAGAATACTGGCTCGGTTTATTTTTCGCAGTACCAACAATTTCGCTATGCGTGAGCATAGTACACATGCTGTTATCATTAAAGTAACCGCGGTCATCATTGCAACAATTGTAGATATTGCTGTAGTGGCATTAGCTTGGCTGGCGGGGTATGGCGTTGCTTTGTTAGCGGTAGGAAAAGTAGGTGATATTGCTGTTTCAGAAACGCTGTTTTTAAATATCTTCCTGGCAGTTGAACTTACCAAAGTACTGATTAGAGCTATATTTGCAGCAAGAAATGAAGGCTTGCGCTTACTCTCTATTTCCACGGAAACCGCTCGTTACTGGTCGAGCTTCTTTTCTATCATCGTGTCATTAGTTGGTTACGGCACGTTGTTTATTGTGCCATTTCTGGCTATGTCGATTTCAGAAAGTCTGAGTCAATTAGCCAATCTTGTTATTGTTCTCTTTACCATTATTTTTGCTCTAAGCGTGGTCTTTAAAAAGAAAAATACGGTGAAAGAGCAGTTAATCGCTACAGCCAAACATAGCCATTTTAGTGTGAATGATGTCACCTTACGGGTCTTAGCCAAGACTTGGCATTGGTTTGCATCTATCTATTTTCTGGTATTGGGTACAGGGCTTTTAGTGAAATCAGAAGAGGCCTTGCCGATTATTCTGTTAGCGACGATAAAAACAGTTGTAGCTGTTCTGGTCGGTATCGGGGTGATTGCTTTGTTGGATATGGCCTCTGAACATGGCATTACTCTGCCAAAAGCCTTTAAGCAGCACCTGGCAAATGCCGAGAATCGTATTAATGAGCAGCTGCCTCGTGTATTTAAAGTCTTCAAGTTGATAGTTGTTGTGCTGGTTATCAGTGCCATTCTGGATGCCTGGGGCATTGTGAATTTAGCGAACTGGATGAGTTCTGCGACGGGAATGCACGTCATCACCTCAGCCATTTCGATTTTCTTAATTGTGTCAGCTGCGATGCTGACATGGATTGTGCTGGCCAGCTGGATTGAGCATCGTCTCAATCCTGAAGATAGCGGTCATATGCCCAGTGCCAGAGAGAAAACGCTGTTAACTATTTTCAGGAATGCGGTTGCCATCACCATTACGGTGATGACCGTTATGATCGTTTTATCTGAAGTGGGTATCAATATCGGACCGCTGATTGCTGGTGCTGGCGTGATGGGCTTAGCCATTGGCTTTGGTGCACAAAAACTGGTTCAAGATGTGATTACCGGTATATTTATCCAGCTAGAAAATGCGATTAATACAGGTGATGTGGTCACAGCAGATGGTATTACTGGCGTAGCCGAAAAGCTGACTATTCGTTCGCTGGGCTTACGTGATCTGTCTGGTACATTCCATATTATTCCATTCTCATCAGTGGGGACGGTATCCAACTATATGCGAGAGTTTGCATATCATCTCGGTGAGTATGGTGTGGCTTATAGGGAAGATACTGATCAAGTCATCATCAAATTGCGTGAAGCGTTTGCAGAATTGATGTCTGATGATGAATTACGCTCTCAAATTCTTGATGATGAGCTGGAAGTACATGGTGTGACAGCTCTTGCAGATAGCTCGGTAAATATTCGAGTCAGAATCAAAACGCTGCCAGGCAGTCAGTGGAGTATTGGCCGCGCCTATAACCGTCTGGTTAAACGCCATCTGGATGCTGCGGGTATCGAAATTCCATTCCCACACCTCACTCTTTACTTTGGTGAGGACAAAGAGGGTAAAGCGCCAGCGGCACCTTTACGTATGGTGAATGAGCTTGAAGTGAAAGAGTTATCACATGGTGATACTGAACAAGAAGAGCAGCCAGACTCTCATTCACATCAGGAAAAAGGAGATAAGCGTTCGAAGTCAGCTAAACCTAACCCGAAATATAAAGGTGACTTCGACGACGGGGAGTAGATGCTATCATACAAAAAAGGCTGACATCATCATGATGTCAGCCTTTTTATATAGCGTGTCTTTGCTTTTTACTCTTTCACAAATGTGCCGCGGTCGACATCAGCCATCACTTTTTGTAAGTCAGCTGAGGTTAAGCCCAAGGCGTAACCTAAGACGCCACTGCCAATCACGACATTATCAAATTTTGTCACACTCTCATCGAGTAACACAGTGACGCTGTCAGGCAAAGCAATCGGTGGCACAGCACCTACTACATAGCCCGTCGCTTCTGGCACTTCATCAAATTCGGCCATACGCAGCTTTCGTTCTTCCAGGTGCTTTCTCAAAATGCCCCAGTCAGCTCGACCACCGCTGGCAACGGCTAACAACACATAATTATCCGAACCGGTTTTAAACAACAAACTACGCACCACAGATTTCGGATCATGCCCCTGACTGCTTAACAGTTCTTCCAGGTTACGCACCGGCTTTTTATCTTCGGTTAGTGGAATTTCAATCACTTCAAACGCAATACCTTGTGCTTCAAGTAAATCAGTGACGGGAGAAGAAATCGGCGTACTCATTGTGCCTCCTGTAAGTGCCATAGTTAAGTTTGGATATTAGTCAGTGTACAGTGAAAATCAGATTTTTGAAGTGGTTGTATTTGTTGGGTTTCATGCTTCAACCCAACCTTGTATCTCTCCAGGAATATCTGTTTAGCTAGCAGAGGTTCCTGAACTTGGAGAAGTTGAACCCAACCTTGGCACATGATGCAGAGTCGTAGATTTAACTCCCAAGTTCATTATTCTCACTATATTGAATGGTATCCAAGCGCACTGTCTTTTCAGTGATGCTGTATGAACAAGGGTAATAAGAGATGCACCACATTGGAATTGATATAAGTAAAACCAAGCTGGATTGTTGTTGGTTGAGCGATCCTGAAAATAACAAAATAAAAACCAAGGTATTCAAAAACACGCATGCCGGTCATGATGATTTAGCTAAGTGGTTAACACATCAAACCAAGGCAGCTGCTTCAAGTATTCAGGTTGTAATGGAATCAACGGGTATCTACCATGAACCCATGGCTTGTACCCTACACAAATTAGGTTTTAAAGTCTGTGTACTTAACCCCGCGCGTTCAAAAGATTTTGCAAACAGTTTAGGGAATACCCACAAAACTGATTTAAAAGATAGTGTCATGCTGGCGTTATTTAGCCACAGAATGATGCCAAGAGCGTGGCAGCCAGAGTCTCCTGAAGTCAGAGAGCTCAAAGCATTGCTCGCTCGTTTTGACGCGCTTGAAACCGATCTTCAACGCGAATTGAATCGTCTTGAAAAAGCCCAATTTAGTTGTTCTTCAGACCGTATCATTGAATCAATCACACATATGGTGACTTATCTTACAGCTGAAAAGAAGCAGCTTGAGCAAAGTATTGATGACCATATTGACCGTCATCCTCAGCTCAAAAAGGATAGAGATTTGATGACCAGTATTCCTGGTGTTGGACGAGTAGTATCACGCGTTATGCTGAGCGTCTTACACGGTCATCAATTTGCTTGTGCAGGACAAGTGGCTGCGTTTATAGGTTTGATCCCACGGATACAAGAGTCAGGACAATGGAAAGGTCGAAGCCGTTTAAGCAAGCAAGGATCATCGAAAATCAGAGCCAAACTCTATATGGCCGCAGTCACTTCTGTCTCTTGTAACCCGGATCTTCGTGCTCAGTATCAACGACTACTGAGCAAGGGAAAAAGTAAGATGCAAGCCATTGTGGCGGCGATGAGAAAGCTTGTGCAAATTTGTTTTGGTGTCGTGAAACACCAAAGCGAATATCGGCCACAATGCCTGATTTAGGTTATTGTGCTCGGTTTGGAGAGATGGTATCTACGAAAGAGAGTTTTTTTATTGTGTAGGTTGGGTAAAGCGTTAGCGAAACCCAACGATTGATGATTTTCTTTTCGGTATAGCCGTTAATAATGATAGCGGCAGGAAATAATAGTTATAGCACTGTTATCGACGGCATAGACTAATCTATTGATGTCATCGATTCTCCGTGACCAAAAGCCAGACAAGTTTTCTTTTAAGGCCTCTGGTTTTCCTATGCCTTCAAATGGGGAGCGTTTAACATCAGCAATCAACTTATTGATTCGTTTGAGCGTTTTTTTGTCTTGTGTCTGCCAATATAAATAGCTATTCCATGCTTCATCTGTCCATGTCAGCAGTCGTTTACTCATCCAGTAATTTCCGTTCTGCAACTTTTCCTTGTTTATACTGAGCAATGGATTTATTCAGATGCTCAACGTTTGCGGGGGAACGAAGTAAATGAACGGTTTCCATTAGACTATTGTAATAATCTAATGACATTACCACCGCATCCTGAGAGTCTCGACGTGAAATAACTGTGGTGTCGGCATCATTGATAACTCGATCTAAAACAGCCTTCAAACTATTACGCGCTTCTGTAAAAGAAACAACTTTCATATCACACCTTAATATGTACAATTTATTGTACAAGTATAGATAAAAATTCAATACCTGTACAGAAAGTTGTTCAACTCTACAATCTTATTAAAAGTACTGATATAAAAAGAGAAACAGGTAAGAGCGTGAATGATTATGTGCTACGAACCTGCCATGTGGGCTGTTGTGCTGAATCGATAATATTGAAGTCTTCCAACCATTGACGAGCGTCGTCGGCATCTTGTTCAAACCAGGCCTTGGCACTGCCTAGACGAAAGGTGTAACCCCAGCGATCCATATCTCTGAGCATACGAGATTGGCCCATTTGCTGGATATGGCCGGCTAATAGAATTTGAAGATAACAGACGCCGTTTTCTTCATCGTAATCACCTTCAGCATCAGTATGTAAGTTGGCTCGACGCTTTGGGTCCATACAGATATAGTGACCCGCTTCGTGTAAGACAGAATGAACCGGGGTGTCTGAACGGACGATGAGTTTATTCCCAATTAAACCGGCTTCACGTTCACCAAAAAAACTGCCTGGAATGGCTTCATCTGTTGAGACTTTCTCTATTTCCAAGCCGTATTTGCTGAGTAGGGTGTGTAGTTGCTGCAACATAAAGTCATTGCAGTTAATAACATCCGTCGGATCAGACACGTCGTGAGTCACCGATAATGTGATTGATAACCAGACCTGCTAAGGTTAAGCCAAAGATGGATGGCATATAACTGACCGTGCCATTCACGGCACGTGCCCGACCACGGCTGACCGGTTCTGGTGGTAACGGAGGTAGTGGTGCTTCCAATGAGTACACCGTCTGAATGCCTCTGCCAATACCACGTTTACGTAATTGCCCACGTAAGTGTTTGGCAAGTTTACAAATGGAGGTATCCATTAAATCACCGGTTTTGACTTGGGTGGGATCGAGCTTTCCACCGGCCCCCATACTGGCAAAGACCGTCATCTCGTTGCGCCATGCGGTCTCTAATAAAGCAGCTTTACTGCTTAAGCTATCAATTGCATCGATCACTACATCGTAGTCTTGTGATAATACGGTGGGGATCGACTCTGGTGTTAAAAAGTCGGTGATTAAGGTGACCTGACAGTCCGGGTTAATATCTTTAATACGATCAGCGATGACGTCAGCTTTTAATACATCCACAGTCGAACGTAGCGCAACAAGCTGGCGGTTCATGTTCGAGCCGGACACTACGTCATGGTCAACCAGTGTCATTTTACCCACGCCCATTCTGGCCAAGGCTTCCGCTGTATAAGAGCCCACACCACCAATGCCCGCCAGAAAAATATGGCTGTTTTGCAGCTTTTCGATGCCTTCATCACCAATCAAAATGTGAGTGCGTTCAAACAGGGGATTGGAATGTGCCATGCGTGTTCCTTGAAACCAACAAATTAAGGTTGTCTATTTTCCGTAAATTCACGCAGCTTGGCAAAGACAGTTAACGCTTGGGGTTAAATGCCTTTACTTCTTCACGTAATGAGGCCAGCGTTTGATCGTCTTGTTGGCGATAGCGCCAAGTTGTAAATTGGGTGGTAATGCTCTCAATTTGCTGCTGATACTTGGGTAAGGCGACTTGAGCGCGTTGGGCAAAATCTTGAGGGCCTTCGTAGTCGGCTTTTGTTATGTCCGTTCTAGCTAATTTCTTACAAAATTGCTGATACAAGGCAACAGCTGGATCATCAGGTGAACGTTTAAACCAGACACTCAACATCATAATGAGTCCGGTGAGAACGAATAAGATCGTCAAGACCAGCGTCATTTTCTTCCAGTTTGGATTAGTCATGCCCAGTTTTGATAACAACTCAAGCTGGCGCTCCGGGCCGAAAGACACCACCCACATATCCCAGGCGGTGTTAAATGCGTTCCAGTTATTTTTGAGACTGTTCCATGCCGCGACGAGTTGACTGTGATTGCCAAGCATTGCAGGTGATTGTCTTCCAGGCGGTAATAGCTGTCCGATGCCTTGTTCAATACGTTGATGTGACACAGCGGCCGTTGGATCAATTCTTACCCAGCCTTGACCGGCTAGCCAGACTTCGCTCCAGGCATGCGCGTCACGTTGTCTGACAGTGAGAATATTATCAACCGGGTTAATATCTCCGCCCTGATAACCCGTGACAATACGTGCCGGAATGCCTGCCGCTCGCATTAGCACAGTAAAACTGGCGGCATAGTGTTCGCAGAAACCTTCTTTGGTAGTGAATAAGAACTGATCCACCGTGTCGCCGCGAAGTGCGGGTGGGCTGAGTGAATAGACAAAACCATCGTTTGTAAAAAAGGCTAAGATGGTATCAATATACTGCTGAGGTGTAGCTGATTGCTGCTGCCATTTGTGAGCCAAAGCACGTGTTTTAGTGTGCTTGTTTTCAGGCAGTTGTAATGCGGCATGAAGGTTTGGATCAGATGAAGCATTAAAAGTGTAAGACGGGCTGGATATCAGGGAATATTGTGTGCGTTGTTTAATGGCTTTAGTACTGTTTAGTTGGCCATCTGTCTTGATATGTGTCGAGAGTGATGTTGGCAATTGTGTTGGGAAGTCGAGCGCAAATAACCATTTTTTGTTATGTGGCTCCAACGTCATCTGATAGTTGTAAGCATCTCCTGACACCTGAATATTGGGCTTGGATGAGTCTATATTTTTTTCTGCAATGGGCGACCAGACTGTGCCATTGGTTTTCCATAAAACCGGGCCACGCCAGTAAAGTTCTGACGGGGCAGGTTTGACATTATCAGTAAATTTAACCCGAAAAGCGATGGCATCAGATTGAATAAGCTGACTGATTTTACCCATCTGAATTTGGTCATTAATGCCGGTAGTTCCCTGTGATGGAGGCAGTTCTCCCAAGGTGAGTTGCTCTGTCATTTGAGCAGACTGATTGGCATTTGCATCTTGTGGCAGCCCCCAGATAGGGCCTGAGATGCGTGGGAATAACACAAACAGAAACAGCATCATCGGTGTGGCTTGTAACACCATTTTGCTGGATAACCATAAGCGTTGTTTGATATTGAGTGCACTGACCTGACTGTTCACACTGAGTAAGCAATATCCAAGGCCGATAACCACAATCAGCATTAGCACCACCATAAACACACTTTGGCTGTAAAAGAAGTTGGTAATGACGACAAAGAAACCCAGAAAACAGCTGAGGTAATAGTCACGCAGAGAGCGGATTTCCACCACTTTGAAGGCCAGCATCATAGTGAGTAAAGCGGCACCGGCATCACGGCCAATGGTGAGACCAAACTGGGCAAAAAGCATCACAATAGTCAGCAGGGCTGTGCCGTTGTGTAACACTTTCAACCAGCGACTCGCTGCAGGCAAAGGCCAGTCTTTCCAGTGATGCAATAAGCGCCAGCTAATCATGATCACAAACGTCATGCCTACCCATACAGGCTGGTAGATAATGTGTGGAATAGCCGCAAGACTCAGCGCCAGAATTAAAGCATTGATAGTGGCTTGCGGTGGTGATAAATCAACGGTTTTCATCAAACAACGCCAACAATTTTAAACAATGATGTTGATGAGACGGACCATGAGAAGTAGCGACTTCAGTGTGAGGTAACATCAGGCCATAGCGATCACCTTGTTGCTCTGCCTGGCAAATCCATTGACTGAGCTGAGACAGTTTTTGCTCAGTGTCGTTGATATCAGCCACATCTTCCCAGCGGAATAATATCTCTCTGCCTTGTGGTGATGAGAACTGTTTGCTACGCATCTGATCATCACGAGCCATCGCTTTCCAGGCGACGCGGTGCAACGCTTCACCTTCGCGATAGGATCGTAAGCCTGCAAAATCATCTTCTCCTTGCTGCTCATGCTTGCGTGCTTCCTGTCCGGTCTCAGCGTTCATGGGTAATGGCTTTTGACCTTTCGCCTGAGGATAGACCAAGACCTGAGCTGAGGTGTCGAATAATGTCCAACACTGAAATAAACCGAGAGGATAGCTGCTAGTCACGCTAAGGGTATTTAATGGTTGCCATCCACGTTTTAGTGTTGGGATAGTCAGTGTCGACGTGTGGTTGCTATGGCCATCAACCTTATCCAATAACTGCAAAGATTGATAACGTTTGATAAAGGGCCAACGTGATTTCTTTGTACTGATTTTGTGTCGGACCTCCAGCTGAAAACTAGCCTGTGGTTTCGTGTTGTTTGTCGTTAATCGAAACTGGGCAGATTGGCCGTAGAACACCGGATCTAAAGCTGTCACCGTCAAACTCAGATGTTTGATATTTCGATGACTATGATGCATCGCTACCTGACCAAGACCAACCAGCAAAAAGCACAGTAAATGTCCGAGACTATTATTATAATTAATCGCGCCCAGCAACATGACTATCAGCAGCACGACATAAGCATAACCATAGGCTGACGGCATAATAAAGATACGCTGTCGCTGCTGCCATTTCTGCCAAAATTGAGTGAAGCTGTTGACCATTATCAGGGGATAGGAACTTGTTGAATTAAACTATCAATCCAGTCTGGCTGTTGCGTCTCATCCACCAATTGCAGACGATGATTCACCACACTAGGCAAAACGGCTTGTATATCTTCCGGTAAGACATGATCGCGGCCTTCAATAAATGCCCAGGCTTTTGCCGCGTTAAGTAAACCTAAACCCGCTCTGGGAGACAGACCGTGATGATAATGGCCGGATTCACGTGTGTGTTGCAGAATTTTTTGCAGGTAATCAATCAGCGCATCCGACACGATAAGTTCGCTGGCTTGCTGTTGTAGTGTTAGTAGTACGTTGGCTGTGATGACTGCCTGAAGTTGCTTTAACAGTTGACGCCTATCTATTCCCTTGAGTAATTGTCGCTCCGCGTTGGCATCGGGGTAGCCCAGTTCTATGCGCATCAGGAAGCGATCTAGCTGCGATTCCGGTAAAGGGAAAGTGCCAATCTGATGACTGGGATTTTGCGTGGCAATCACAAAAAATGGTTCAGGTAGATTTAAGGTGTCGTTATCTACGGTAACTTGATGCTCTTCCATGGCTTCAAGCAGCGCACTTTGGGTTCGGGGCGAGGCGCGATTGACTTCATCAGCCAGAATAAACTGAGTAAAAATAGGGCCGTGGTGGAAATGAAACTTAGAGGACTCCCTATCATAAATGCTGATACCAATAATATCGGCGGGCAACATATCACTGGTGAATTGAATGCGTTGAAAACTCAGCCCCATGGTAGCCGCAAGCGTATGAGCTAACGTGGTTTTGCCTACACCCGGCAGATCTTCAATCAGCAAATGACCTCTGGCTAACAGACAGGCCAGGGCCAGTTTTATAGGTTGTTGTTTTCCAATAATAATGTCGTTAACAGTGTCTAGAATCAGCGAAATATCTTTATTTGCCATGATGGTCCTGAGAATTATTTATGATGTTTTTTAACCTCTGATAGTGCCAACTTATCGCCCTACATGCTAGTTTTAGCATCGTTCACAAGAACATCGTATACAACCACTTTTAAGAGAGAGGAGATTTATATGGCAAGTGAAGGCTATCACGAACCCATCGAAGAATTATCAACTGAAACTCGCGATATGCATCGCGCGATAGTTTCATTAATGGAAGAGCTAGAAGCCGTTGATTGGTATAACCAGCGGGTAGATGCCTGTCATGACCCTGAGTTGAAAAAAATTCTGGAACATAATCGTGACGAAGAAAAAGAGCATGCTGCTATGACACTGGAATGGATTCGTCGTCGTGATCCTAAATTTAATGATGAGTTGAAAGACTATTTATTCACGGAAGGTGAAATCGGTCATCACGATTAAACCAGATGAAACACTCTCTGGCAGTTGGCCGTGGTGGCTGCTGCCAGCGATGCTTCTGAAACCGAACGTAGCTCAGCCAGTGTGCTGAGAATGATAGGAATGCGTTCAGGCGTATTTCGCTCACCTTGATAACCCGCGAGAGGCATATCGGGCGCATCCGTTTCCAGCACAATATACTCTTCTGGTAATTGGCTAAATAACGTTTTCAATTTGTTTGCTCTAGGGTAGGTTAGGGCACCGCCAACGCCAAATAAAAATCCCAGTTTTTGATAATGTTCTGCCTGCTGCAGACTGCCATTAAACGCATGCACAATGCCGCCCGGAACCTTGATTTCTCTCAGCAGTTTAAGCACTTCATCATGCGCTTTGCGAACATGCAGAATAACGGGTAGGTTGAAATCAGCGGCGAGCTTTAGCTGTTTTTTAAACAGCTCGGTCTGTGCTTCTTTGTCAGCATCAGCGACGAAAAAGTCGAGACCAATTTCACCAACAGCGGTCGCTTTGTTCTTTGTTAATGCTGTGTGTAACTGATCAATATGATCAGGCTTATGTTCCGCCATAAACATCGGGTGTAAGCCCAAAGCCAACCTAAGCGCCGGATAATGGTCACAGGTTTTAATGAGTTTTGGCCACTGGGATACAGTAACGCCGGGTACGATGATCTGTTGAATGCCGGATGAAGCACATTCAGAAAGAATGTTTTCTCTGTCTTTATCAAAAGCATCAAAATCAAGGTGGCAATGACTGTCTATCAGGTTCATCATAAAGCTATATTAGCAAATGTTAATGGATTAAATGATGAACAATGATATAAAAGAAGCCAGCCTGCCGCATGAACGTATGATGATTAATCTCGCCTTGTTTCATTTATTGCTTCCTGTGGCTGCATTCAGTTCCGGACACATTGCCTGGATTCTGAGTTTTGCGCTTGTGGGTGCTCTGGTCAGCATAGGCTGGATTGCCTGGAAAGCCAAGTTTGGTCAGTATGCTAGTGTAGTCACTCAGCAACACTGGAATTTAGCATGGCGTCATGCCAAGTGGTTGCTAATCAGCTATGGCGTGTCTGTTGTCATTATGCTGGTGGCATGGTCTATTTCAGCTATGCAGCCTGATCATAATATGGCGACCATTATGCTCGTAGTCTTCAGCCGAATTGCGGCCGTACCGATTTTACTGATGGTTTTGTTCATCTTTATGTTGGAAATGACCGCTTTATCTGATGCACGCAAAGGTGCGTAATAATCAATAGGGGAGTCTTTATGTCTGAAACGGATAACACAGCACATCTCGCCAGTCAGCCGCATGAAAGGATGATGTTCAATATCGCTATTTTTCATTTTCTTTTGCCAGCCATACTTTTTGCAACGGAAAATCTGTGGCTAATTTTCAGTGTGCCAATTGCCTGCTCACTGATGATGATTTTATCGATCTGGATTCAAGCACACAGGCCTGCAAATAAAACGGAACTGGTATTAGCACATTGGCAATGTGCCTGGCGTCGTAGTCGTTTTCTTATTGTGTCTTATGCCGTCTCACTTGTACTCTTTCTTATCGCTTGGGGTGTGTTACAAGGACAGGAAGATGCCAATATGCGAATGATTCAACTGGCGGTGGTTGGCTGGTTTTGTCTGATTCCGATCTCACTGACGATAGTGGGTTTGATTATTTTAGAAACCAGCGCCCTAGCGCAAGCAAGAAGAGGCGTTATGCCGCAAAAAATGCGGCTGTGATTATTTTTCCAGTGTGATGATCGTCGCCTGACCTTCACCACGCGGATCGCTGGCGGCATTGAGTGTGCGATTGATTTTATCTTGGATGATGATGTGCATATCACCGTATTGACGTGATAGTGGGGTGATGTGATGACCTCTTTGCTTTAGTGCATCCAGTTCCTGTTCGTTAAAACCCACGTTTTCTACCTGCACTTCATCAGGTAGATATTGATGATGGTAGCGAGGTGCAGCCACGATAACTTCTGCACTTTTGCCTTCGATAAAATCAAGCACGCTAAGTAACACCATACTGATAATGCGGCTGCCACCGGGTGTGCCGGTAATAAGTAAACGATCATTATTTTCGACAAAGGTCGGTGTCATGCTCGACAGTGGTCGCTTGTAGGGGGCAATAGCATTGGCTTTTTCACCAACAAGACCATAAACATTGGCGGCACCAGATGGGGCAGAAAAGTCATCCATTTCGTCGTTAAGTAATACGCCAGTTCCTTCTGCAACAAACCCAGAACCGAATGGATAGTTAACACTTAACGTAGCAGCCACCCGATTACCCTGACTGTCGAGTATGGAAATGTGCGTGGTATCTTCGCCTTCAATGGATTGGTCTGTCAGGGCGGGACTCGGCGTCGCATGAACCGGATCAATCGTGTCGCTAAGTTGTTTACCATAGTCGACCGAAGTTAAGTAATCAGGAATAGCTACAAAATCAGCATCACCCAGAAAACGACTGCGATCACGATAAGACCGGCGCATAGCTTCGATGACCAGATGCCTTTTCTGTGTGGTCTTAGCGTCAGCCAAGTCAAAAGCGGAAAGCTGATTTAATGCATTGACCATCACAATACCGCCTGAAGAGGGAAGGGCTGCAGAGGTGATGGTGTAGCCTTGATAAAGCCCTTTTATCGGTTGTCTGAGTTTGACTTCATAATGCTGTAAATCATCTAAAGTCCAGATGCCACCCTGCTGCTGAACAGCTTCAACTAAACGCTGGGCAATATTGCCCTCATAAAAACCAGCTTTACCTTGTTGGGCAATGTTATTCAGCGTATGTGCTAAGTCAGGCTGTTTAATGACGGTGCCCACACTGGGGACTTGTCCATTATCAAGAAACTGCCGACGGCTGGCGGCGTATTGGTTTAATGCCGACAGCCGAAAACGCGCCATATCGGTGTAGTGCTGACCCACTGCAAAACCTTCTAGCGCATAACGAATAGCGGGTGCCAGACTTTGTTTAAGAGGCAATTTACCGTAGTGCTCGCTTAGATATACGATACCAGCGGGCACACCGGGAATGCCGGCAGCAAGTGGGCCATTGAGGGAGCGGGATTGTTCGAACTCGCCTTGCTGATTGAGATACATATCAGTACTGGCTTTACCGGGCGCCATTTCACGTCCATCCACCATAATATCTTTGTTAGTTTCTGCCTGATGTAGTAACCAGAAACCGCCACCGCCCAGACCTGATCCCGCAGGCTCGACGACAGCTAAGGCAGCGGTGACGGCCACGGCAGCATCAAAGGCATTGCCACCTTGTTCCAGAATCTCAATACCGGCTTGTGTGGCTAAGGGGTGAGCGCTGGCGACGGCAACATCATGTTCGCTTGCCCAGACCGGGGTAACGCATAAACAAAAACTAAGGCAAAGAAGATGGACTAGACGCATATCAAGCCTTTGTCTTAGCTGCCTGACGGTCTAATTCGCGGCGGCGTTTTTTTTCGGCACGATGTTTTTCAACAGCTTCCTGAGTTTCGACACCGATATGCGCCTCACCACGTTGTCTAGCTAATTGAATTTGCTTTTCACGCTCAGCATAACGGGCTTTTTGCTCAGGTGTGGTTTTGTCATAACAATGCGGACAGCTGACGCCTTTTTGATACAACGGGCTTTGTTTTTCTTCTTCAGTAATGGGTAGTCGGCAGGCGTGACATTGATCATAGTCGCCTTTTTCCAGATTGTGATTGACCGTGACTCGGTCATCAAATACAAAACATTCACCTTGCCACATGGATTCTTCAGCAGGGACTTCCTCCAGGTATTTCAGAATGCCACCTTCCAGATGGTATACCTCGTCAAATCCTTGTTCTTTGAGGAAGGCCGTAGATTTTTCACAACGAATACCGCCTGTGCAGAACATCGCAACACGTTTGTGTTTTTCAGGATCCAAGTGGGATTTCACGTAGTCAGGAAACTCTCTGAAACTATCGGTTTGTGGATTCACTGCATTTTTGAAGGTGCCAACCTGGACTTCATAATCATTGCGGGTATCGATTAACAATACATCGGAGGCAGAGATCAGTTCGTTCCACTGTTTGGGTTTGACATAGGTACCGACGACTTGTTTTGGATCAATGCCTTCTACGCCCATGGTGACGATTTCTTTTTTGAGTTTGACCCGGGTGCGCATAAACGGCGCGGTATCAGTGAAGGATTCTTTGTAACTTATCGGATCCAATCTTGGATCCTGTTGCAAATAATTAAGCAAAGCATCGATGGCTTCTCTGGAGCCTGCAACCGTGCCATTAATGCCTTCTTGTGCCAGCAATAATGTGCCGCGAACCTCGTGTTCGAGCATGAAATCAAGTAACGGCGTTTTTAACTCGGTGTAATTGTCTAGCGTGACAAATTTATATAACGCACAAACGACAATATGGGACATGGTGTTTCCTGAAACTGAAATAAATCTCGTTATTTTACGTTTATTTAACGTCGCTGTCCTGCTATGAATGATTCATAAAAAATAAGGCAAATTTACCGTGCTGGCTGATGAATTTCAGCGTTAATATTTTTGTCAGATAATTTCAATAAGCAGCTGCATGATGCAAGGGTGTTGGTATGAACGCAATGGAACAGAGAGAACAGCTTAAACACTATAACCAAAAGTGGCAGGAAGATGATCAGCGCTGGCAGGAAGAAATTGAACACTGGCAGCACTCAACACAGCGTATGGTGGCGCTCATCTATCTGTTGGAAAAATCCTTACCAGAACACTCATCGAGCATCGAGAAACACAAAAAACGCATTGATGAGCATAATGCGGAAATTGTTCGTTACGAATGTGGCCTTGATGAACATTGTTTAAGTACCTGTCCGAGCCATATCGAATTAGAAAAACATCAAAAAATGCATCGAAAAATGCAGCTAAGACACGAAGAAATGAAAAAAGAGCATGACCGTTTCTCACGTAATTACCAGAAGCAAATGCAACGTGTCAGAGAACTGGCAGAGCGATTACTGAACGAGTTAGATTAACCTTGCCACTGTCGTGGTCGACCAGTGTCTAAATGGACAAAATTCGACTTAGGATAATAGCCCACACCACCGGCGTTTAATGTCAGTGCTGCTTCACGAAGACGTGACAATTCGACATCAGCTAATCGCACATCAATGGCTTTCCCCACCATATGCAGACTCTTTTTAGCCACACCATCAGACGTTTTTCTAAGCATGGAATTAGTCTGACTGGAACGATAGCCGGATATGATTTGAAAAGGACTTTTACTGCCAAGCTCGGTATGTAACAGATTAAGAAGATCAATCAGATGTCGGTCGATGGGCATTTGTTCATCTGTTCGGTGATCGCGCAGTATATGATTGATCTGTTTCAATGCATCCGTTTTATAAAAACCAGCTTCCCAATAGGTCACTTTCATCTTTTCACCGGTATGCAGATTATCAAAAGCAATATGCCTAGGCGGCTGTTTTAGGTTTTCTGCTAGTGCCAAAGGTGTAGTCAATAGCAGTGTTGAAGTCAGCCCCCATTGTAGAAACTGTCGTCTTGATGTCTGCATCAGCGTTTTCCTCTGAAATATTGGCAGAGAGTAGCAGATCCTGAATTAACCTTGTCGACGTTTAATTAACAACCACAGAAAAAAAGGGCCGCCAAGTAACGTCGTGATAATACCCACAGGAATTTCTGCAGGGGCAATCAGCAGTCTGGCAATTCCATCGCACAGAATTAAAAAGCCACCACCGAACATGATGGTTGCCGGTGTAAGCCAGCGATGATCGGTCCCGATTATCAGTCTGCAGATATGTGGCACCATCATGCCGATAAAGCCAATGGGGCCAGATAAGGCAACAATGCCACCCACACATAAAGAGGTGGAGAAAAATAACAGATAACGTACCTGCCTAACCGATACCCCACGACTAAGAGCAATATCATCCCCTGCCATTAACAGGTTCAGTTCACGACTCAGCCATAAAATGATAGCCGTACTGACGGTGACAACGGGAATGAGCTGCAAGAGTGATTGATAGCTGGCTGAAGTTAATCCTCCCATGAGCCAGCGCATGATCATAAAAGAGTCTGTCATATCACTCAGATACTGAATAAATAAAATCAGGCTGGAAAAAAAGAAGCTGGTGGCGACCCCCGTAAGCAGCAAGGTTTCACTGGAAAATCCGCGTTGTAGCTGGCTGATGAAAAAGACAAAAGTAATCGCCACTAAGGCACCGATAAAAGCCCCTATCGTAATGATGTCAAAACCGAATAAGCTAACGTTAATGCCTAAAAAAACGGTGCATGCGGCTCCGAAAGAAGCACCACTGGCGACACCTAATGTGAAAGGCGTAGCCAGTGGATTATGAAACATAGCCTGAAATACCATGCCACAGAGCGATAAGCCAGCACCAGCGACAAAGGCGAAGAGTACTCGTGGCACTCTGATATCCAATAGAATCTGTTGTTTAAGGATGTCATCAGCAATATCGTTGAGTCCTACCCAAGGAGCTGATAGTGCGATGACAAGGCTGAACAACGTAATCAATATCAGTTTATGTGATGACGTCATGGAGTGTCTGCCAAAGCTACTAAGCGCTGATTTGTCGGATGCACAACAAAGGTGAAGTCCTGTTGGTAGAGTTGTTTGAGCCGTTGCTTATCAAGTAAGTCCGGACCGTTACCTTGCCACAACACCTGACCTTCACGCAGAGCTAATACCTGTTTATCAGGGTGAGCTGCGTGGTTAATATCATGGCTGACTTCAATCACGGTCATTTGATGATTTTTGTTGAGTTGATTAATCAGCTGATGGATTTCTACCTGATGGTGAGGATCGAGATAGCTGGTGGGTTCATCCAGCAAGATTAAGGGTGTTTGTTGACTTAAAGCGGCAGCTATCATCACTCGCTGGCATTCCCCACCGCTGAGTGTTTTCATGAAACGTGTACGAAATGATTGGGTTTCGGTAATCGTCAGTGCTTCTTCGATCGCCTGTTGATCCTGGCTGGTCCATTCTGATAATGGAGAGTGATAGCTATAGCGTGACATTTTCAAAAATTCTTCAACGCTGAAAGGTAAAGCCCGACCACTATTTTGCGGTACATAGCTTATCAATTGTGCCCGCTGCCGCTGTGCATATTCGTTGATGTCACGCTGGTTTAAGCAAACGTTGCCTGAGTGAATGGGCAGAATACCCATGAGTGTTTTCAGTAAGGTGCTTTTACCAGATCCATTTGGGCCCACGACCACCCAGTAACTTCCCGTATGGACATGAAAATCAATCCCGCTGAGCAGGGTTTTCTCCTGAATCTGTACAGAGAGCTTATTGACTTCAATCATTGTGCTGCCAGTCGAGGTCAGGATGAAGCAACCGCGCCATCTCAGGTAAGAGCTTAAAGATACGCGGGCCAGGGATACTTGCATAATCATGTTCGATGATATAAATCCGCTGCTGTTTGACTGCGTTGACACTGTGCAGGGTTTGCCACTGCTTGATGACCTGTTTCATATCAGATTGATGATCTTTTTGTTCTGGAAAAACGTCAATAATGGCATCTGGGTTCATGCGAATAATGCCTTCTGCTGATACTGAAGGGACTTTAACGGCGGTGTCCGTGTAGACATTGACGCCGCCGGCAAGCTCCAGCAATTCATTATAAAAGTCATGTTGTCCTGCAATATAAACTGTGTCGATTTGATCGCTATTCACATAGTGAGCAATCCCCACCAAAGTTCTGACAGGGTCAACGTTATGGACTTTATGGCGTACAGAATCAATTTGATCCTGGATGTTATTGAGCAATTGAATGGCTTTACTTTGTTTGCCAGTGAGATCAGCGATGGTTGAAATGGTCTCTTTAATATCAGCAATCGACGTGTTATCCAGTACTAAGGTTTGTATACCTAAGTCTGCTAAATGTTGTTGTGTTTGTTGTTGACCGTTTAACATAATGACAAGGTCGGGTTGCTGACGGGTAATGGCTTCGATACTGGTATTGGTATAACTTCCGACACTGGGTAATGCTTGAGCTTGTGGAGGATAGTCGCAATAATCAGTGACCGCGACAACGCGATTTCCTAATCCTAATGCAAACACGGTTTCCGTCAAGCTTGGCGATAAGGTGATGATCCGCTCATAGTTATTTGTTGTCGCTACAGGCTTCTTTGCATTATCTGCCAATAGCCAGACAATACCAAAAATCAGTATAAATACGAGTAAGGGCCATAAACGGCGCATAAATAATCCTGAGCGCAAATGGATCATTATACGGCCTGAACCACAATAGAGAGTAAGCAATGACAGAGTATGAGGAACTGCTATCCAAATCGGATAAGCTTTTTGATATGAATCAAATTAATACCGCACTGGATAATCTGGCAGAGCAATTACATCGGGATTATGCCAGTAAGCTGCCGCTGATGCTGTGTGTGATGAATGGATCGGTTATCACAGCGGGTCATTTATTACCTCGGCTGAACTTCAAATTAGAGCAGGATTATATTCACGCCACACGATATGGTGATAAAACAGTGGGCGGAGAGATTAGCTGGCAGGCGAAGCCGGTCACAGCTTTGCAGGGGCGCCATGTGTTGTTGATTGAAGATATTTTTGATGAGGGCGTCACGCTGACGGCATTAAGAGAATATTGCCTCAGTGAGGGGGCAGCCTCCGTTAAATGTGTCTGCCTGTTTGATAAAGATCATACTAATAAAGTCGGCACTGTTCCCGAATACATGGGCTTAACCGTACCCAATCGTTATGTTTTTGGCTTTGGTATGGATATGGGTGGTTTCTGGCGTAACCTACCTGCTGTATATGCTCTGAAGGAGTCGTAAATGCGTTTATTAGGCATTATTGGTGGAAGCGGTCTGGCGCAATACCCAGGGCTGGAAATAACGGAACAAAAACAAGTTGAAACGCCCTATGGAGAACCCTCAGCAGCGATAAAAATGGGCACCTTAAATGGTAAAAAAGTCGCTTTTTTACCGCGACATGGCGATAGGCATAGTATTCCACCGCATCGCATTAATTATCGAGCTAATATTCATGCATTGAAAGTCATCGGTGTCACCGATATTTTGGCTGTCGCTGCCGTAGGGGGGATTACTGATAAGTATGCGCCAGGCGTGCTATCGGTGCCGGATCAGATTATTGATTACACCCACAGTCGTGAACAAAGCTTTTTTAGTGAACGCTTCCGTGCTGATAATCATATTGATTTTACCTGGCCCTATGATGCTGAACTACGCCAGACCTTATTAAGCGCTGCGACTGATGCCGGTCTGTCAGTAAATGATGGTGCGACTTATGCCGCCGTTCAGGGCCCAAGATTAGAAACGGCGGCAGAAATTCGTCGTTTGGAAAGAGATGGTTGTGACCTGGTCGGGATGACGGGGATGCCAGAAGCCTGTCTGGCCAGAGAAGCCGAGCTACGCTATGCAACTCTCGCTATTGTTGCAAACTGGGCGGCTGGTAAAACTGAGAACGTGCTGACGATGACTGAAATTCAGCAAACTCTGGCTAATGGTATTGATGATGTAAAATCGATTATCGCTCATGTTATCGAGCGACTATAGCGATTAATTTTCTGGTAGCGAATATGTTTCCGGCGTTTTAGAAACCGCTGAAGCAGGCGTCGCTACAGGGACAATTTCTAAAATGGCTGCTACACGTGGGTGATCAAAGTAAATGAGACTTTTACTACGGATGCGTCGAATTTGGCTAAGGCGAGGGTTATTGGGATAGGTAACTGACTCACTATTCGAGTCTGAGTTACTTACAGGTACGTTACCGTTTTCTTTAAACCAGATATCAATATCAGCATGAAGATAGTTAACCCGGTAAAGTTTGATTTGGCCTTCTACCAGACCATTACTCGAGTTAATTTGAACACTTCTTGCGCTGCCTTTGCTCAAAATCGGCTGCTGCCAAGCCTGATGATAGAGCACGCGATAATTAGACGCATTGTTCAGACGGGATGCGACGCCAGATAATAAGCCTGTGCCGGCCGGTTTTATTCGGTTGTTATTTGAACCTGGGCTTAAGCTGCCACTGTTGATGCTGCGCATTTCTGGCCAGTGTTCGGCATTGGCACCACTATATCTTTCGAAAACAACGAGTTCTGCTTTATACCATTGTTGAGCTGCTGCATTAGTGCTTAGGCCTGTAAGAAGGAATAAGGCAAACAGTGATATAAACAGGCGTTGTATTTTCATAATGACTCTATTCGGGAAGTATTTCTATGTATTGTCCACTGAATAAAACCTATTATTCAAGTGATAAACAATCTGTCGTGGCAATACTGCTATCATTTAAACAGTATGTTTGATCAATGTCGATAAACAAGAGGGTGAAATAATGGATGGGTTTTCAAGTTTTGTACTGATTATTGTCGTACTTATGGTGGTTGTCATCATGATGGGCGTCAAAGCTGTTCAGCAAGGACGTGAGTATACCGTTGAACGTTTTGGGCGTTATACACGAACCTTATCACCCGGATTACATTTGATCGTACCTGTTATTGACCGTATCGGCTCAAAAATAAATATGATGGAACAGGTTCTTGATGTGCCTTCTCAGGAAATCATCACTAAAGATAACGCCACTGTCAGGGTGGATGGCGTGGTGTTCTTTCAGGTCATTGAAGCAGCTAAAGCAGCTTATGAAGTGAGTGGTCTGGATAATGCGATATTGAATCTCACCATGACCAATATCCGTACCGTTATGGGGTCTATGGATCTGGATGAGCTGTTATCAAAACGTGATGATATTAATGCGCGCTTGCTGAACGTAGTTGATGATGCAACCACACCATGGGGCGTGAAAGTTACCCGGATCGAAATTAAAGATCTGGAACCGGATCAAGGTTTAGTAGAAGCGATGAGTCGCCAGTTAAAAGCGGATAGAACAAAACGGGCATCCATCCTGGAAGCGGAAGGCCATCGTCAGTCTGAAATTTTACGAGCAGAAGGTGAAAAGCAGGCTGCTGTATTAGAAGCGGAAGGTCGTCTTGAAGCCGCCATGCGTGATGCTGAGGCACGTGAACGTTTAGCTGAAGCAGAAGCCAAAGCGACCATGATGGTGTCAGAAGCCATCGCGAAAGGTGACGTACAGGCTGTGAACTACTTCGTCGCACAGAAATATGTTGAAGCACTGAAAGATATGGCGTCAGCCGATAATCATAAAGTCATCATGATGCCACTTGAGGCCAGCAATGTTATAGGTTCAGTTGCTGGTATCGCAGAACTTGCCAAAGAAGCGTTCAATAAAAAAGGAGCCTAATCATGCCTTTTGTCATTGATTTTTGGCATTGGTGGGTATTAGGTGTCGGTCTGATTATCATTGAAATACTGTTGCCGACTTTTTTTGCTCTATGGATGGGGATCGCGGCCTTCGTTACAGGACTGTTTTTATTCTTTTTTTCGGCGCTATCCTGGCAGTATCAGTTATTAATTTTTGCTTTGTTATCCATCATCAGTATTGTGGTCTGGCGACAATATTTACGCGAACACCCTTTGCTGAGTGATCAACCCAATTTGAATAAAAGAGGCGAGCAATACATAGGTCGAGTTATCACCTTACAGACACCGATTGTTGATGGTGTTGGCAAAATCAAGCTGGATGATTCGACATGGAAAATTCAGGGAAATGATAGTCCAGCCGGAAAAAAAGTCAGGATTATTGCTTTAAACAACGTCGTCTTTACTGTGGAGCCTATCGACTGACATGTCTGTCACGACTATTGATTTACTGCGGCATGGTGAGACGGAAGGTGAGGGAGTTTATCGAGGGCAGCAAGATTATTTGCTGACTGAAATTGGACGTGAACAGATGCAATCTGTGCTGACGGATGAGTTACCCTGGCAGCAGATTATTACCTCACCACTGTCTCGCTGTGCCAGTTTTGCGGTAGATTTATGTCGGGATACTGGTCTAAGTCTGGCATATGAGCCAAGATTTATTGAAATGTCATTTGGCCAGTGGGAAGGAAAAACAGCAGAGACCATAGAGAAAAACGACCCTCATCATTTTTTTGCTTTTTATGATGACCCTGTCTTCAATACACCGCCTCAAGCTGAAACGTTAATTGCCTTCCAACAACGTTGTATTTTAGCCTGGCAAGCCATGTTGAAGCAGTATCAGCAACGACATATTCTTCTAGTCACACATGCGGGTGTCATCAGATTATTATTGGCGCATATTTTATCGATGCCGTTACAAGCCCTTTTCCATATTGATGTGCCTTTTGCCTGTCTGAGTCGAGTAGAAGTGTATAGTGATGGCAACGGTGACTTTGCCAGAGTGTTATTTCATGCAGGACAATTATGAGTGAGTTTTTTAATACCGGATTATCTCAACAAACGTTTTTAGATGAGTACTGGCAAAAAAAACCACTACTGATTCGGCAAGCCTTTCCTGATTTTGAATCACCTATTACCCCTGAAGAGCTTACAGGCTTTGCTTGTCTGGGGGATGTGGAGTCACGGCTTATTGAAGAACACGCCAGCACTGGTCCATGGTTGTGTCGTCATGGCCCTTTTTCAGAAGATGATTTTGAGGCATTACCTGCATCACATTGGACGCTATTGGTTCAGGATATGGATAAGCATGAACCTGAATTAATAGACATTACACGTTGTTTTGATTTTATCCCTGACTGGCGACGTGATGATCTGATGATTAGTTATGCCCCCATTGGTGGGAGTGTCGGGCCCCATACGGATGGTTACGATGTGTTTTTACTGCAAGCAAAGGGGACTCGACGCTGGCAAGTCGGGGCTGAACCCCTTTTAGAAACCCGTTTAATTGAAGGGCTAGATCTGAAAATTCTGTCGGAATTTACAGCTGATGAAAGCTGGGATCTGGAGCCCGGTGATATGCTGTATTTACCGCCACACTTTGCTCATCATGGTGTGGCGCAGAATGACTGTATGACGTTTTCAATTGGCTTCAGAGCGCCGACGCAAACAGAGCTGCTGGATGCTTACCTGCAAGAGCTTGCTGATTCAGAGATGGGAGACTTGCACTACAGTGATCCTGATTTGAATGTGAATACAAGTGAAACAAAGATTGATAAAAGAGCGATGGCACGCTTCAAACAAAGCTTGATCGATACTATCAACCAGTCTGATACACTTCTACAGTCAGCAGTTGGTCGTTTAGTTACTCAGACTAAACCATCACTGGAGTGGTTAGCTGATGAATATATCCAAGATAACGACCCAATGTCTTTATCCACTCAGTTTGAATCTGGTGGCATATTACAGCGCAATCGCTATATTAGAATGGCTTGGACAGAAAGCGAAAACCATCTGTTTCTGTTTATTGCTGGGGAAAAATTGACTCTTTCAGCATCCTATCAATCGATGATGAATATGCTGACTGGAGTGTTACCCATAAGCCTTCAGCAATGGGAATCACTCCGGCAATATGAGGGCGCAGAGCAGGTGTTGAATGCGTTAATTCAACACGGTGGTTGGTACTGGGAATAAGGCGTTTAACTCGGCTTTTTTCTGTTAAAAGTGGTTTTATGACATTTCGGGCAAGGGGGGATGCGACTTGTTTTTTTGAAATGTAATTCACAACCGCATGATTCACAGTAAAGGGCACCAATCCCTGTTACTTCCCCTGTGTGGTACTGCTGAAGCTTAGTGGCCTGCTGGGCTAACTGGTCTAATTCCAGTCGCGTCTTGTCTGCCACAGTAGCAAATAAATCCAGTAATCGTGCTTCAACAAGCTGTAAATCAAAGGTCAGCCATGTTGAGAATGTTTTTCCTGTTGATTCAAGATAATCAGCTGCATCATGTAAATCGCGTCGTATATAAGTGGCGATTATTTCAGCTTCTTCTTGGGTAAGTTCACGTAATTCAATCGCTTGCTGTTTGGCCTTATCAAGGTTTCGCTGCAGGGTTGGCACAGCCTGTTGCTCAGCTTCATCCAAGAAGTTATTCAGACGTTCCATCATTTTATCGTAGGCATCGGTGAGTTTTTTTTCTAAATTATCTTCATTCATTGCCTTACTCCTTTTATCCTTGCGTCTTTTAGGTTAACTTAGCACAGATTAATCGACTTAAGGAGTCTGTTTTGAACTCATTTCGTGGCGTCTTTCTCTTTGGCTTTCTTGCCTGTTTGAGTATGTTGCTTATCGCTGGTTACTTTCAGTTTATTGAACATCTGGAACCTTGTCCCTTGTGTATCCTGCAACGTGTGATGGTACTTATTGCTGGTGTGTTCTTTTTGATAGGTGCTATTCACAATCCCGTGACAACAGGACGACGAATTTATGGGTTCTTGGTTTTCTTGGCAGCGGGACTGGGTGCCGCTATATCCGCTCGACATGTATGGATTCAAAATCTACCGGAAGATCAGATACCTAGTTGTGGTCCAGGGTTGAACTTTATCTTAGAAAATTTCCCATTGAGTCAAGCCGTTGATATGGTATTGAAGGGCTCAGGTGAATGCGCAGACGTCCTTTGGACCTTCCTCAATCTCAGCATTCCTGCTTGGACATTGGTTGCCTTTATTCTGATGTGCTTAGTAGGGTTGAAGCAGTTATTTGGTCAGCATAAACAGCCAGATTTCATCTGAATTAGATTAATTCAGATGAAATTTATGGTGTTATAAGAGTTTATTTTTGACGCTTTGCCACTGACGTGGCCGGGTGAGGTAGGGTTAGCGTGCGCGGTAGACAATACGACCTTTAGTTAAATCGTATGGCGTCAGCTGTACAGTGACTTTGTCACCTGTAAGAATACGAATATAGTTTTTACGCATTTTGCCTGAAATATGCGCTGTAACCACATGGCCGTTTTCCAGTTCAACACGGAATGTAGTGTTAGGCATGGTATCGATTACTGTGCCTTCAAACTCAATATGTTCTTCTTTTGCCATAAACTCTAATGTTCTTGAATAAAAAAGAACCATTTTGCCGTAAAATGACTGATTATTCAAAGTTTTTTATCTAACTTCTGCCAATCGGTGTAATAACCCTCTAATCCTGAAAAATTAGTCTTATATGACATTTTAGGGCTCTCGGCGATCCAATACCCCAGATAAAGCCATGAAAGATCATAGTTTTTGGCTAATTCAATTTGTTTAAGAATGGCAAATGTCCCTAAACTACGTTTAGCAAGGTCAGGATCAAAGAAAGTATAAAAAGCTGAGGCCCCGTTGATGACAAAATCTGTCACAGCTACCCCAATCAGCTTGTTTTCCAGCCAGAATTCAAGAAATGCACTATCGCACCAACTGCTAGTCAGAAAGTTGGTATAGCTTGATGGGGTGGGGTTATCCATGCCTCCCCCCAAATGTCGACCAGCAAGATAACGCTCATATAATTCAAAGTGTACCGGATTAAATTCAGCTGGATGAATTTTAGTTTGCACATCCTGATTACGTTTTAAACAGCGCTTCTGACTTCTGTTAGGTTTAAACTGGGCAATATCAATTCGCACTGGTACACAGGATGAGCACTCTGCGCAAAATGGCCGATATATGTGATCACCGCTTCTCCTGAATCCATGTTGAATCAGATGACTGTACAGGTGTTTACTCGCCGGTTTATTTGGGTCGGGATAAAGGTTTCTGGCCTGCCTGCCACTAAGGTATGAACAGGCATGAGGTTGGTCTTGATAAAAATTCAGGCTCATAGTGCGTAGGGTAAATCAGCATCTAACTGCCATTGACTGGGCGAGACTTTGACAGAACATAACTCATCCAGTCTTTTGATAAATTCTGCTCTGGGGATTTCTTCTCCGCCCATACGCGATAGGTGATCGGAGTATATCTGACAATCTATCATCGGCATGTCCCAGCGTTGTAATTGTTGGCATAAGGCGATGAGCGCAACTTTAGAACTGTCTGGTACAAAACTAAACATGGATTCACCAAAAAATGCTTTGCCTACAGAAACACCATAAAGACCACCAACCAGTTCATTATCTTTCCAACATTCAATACTATGTGCATATCCCTGATGGTGTAAATCAGTATAAGCTTCGATCATATTATTGTGTATCCACGTCCGGTTATCTGGATCAGTAGGTTGATTCTGTCTCGGTGCCGAACACGCTTTCATGACCTGTTCGAATGCGCGATCCATTGTGACGGTAAACTGTCCTTTCCGTAATATCTTATTAAGGCTTTTACTGATATGAACATCATCTGTGAAAAGAACCATACGTGGATCAGGACACCACCATAAAATCGGGTCATTTTTATTAAACCAGGGAAAAATGCCACGTTGATAGGCATCCAGTAATCTTGCTGGAGACAGATCACCGCCCGCAGCTAATAAACCATGATCTGTCGCTTTTTCCACAGGCGGGAAATGACTTTGTGAGTCGGCAGCCAACCAAGTGATAGACATAACTTAATCTTGTAATTGAATAGTGAGTTGTTTTGCCCAATGAATAGATTCTAGGTAAGTTTTGACTAATATTTCTCTTGGAACAGGTGAAGTGGATATGGTTTCCCAATCCGCTTGTTCATAACTCAATGTATCTGCTAAAGCTCGTCCTGCAGGTCCTTGTTTATCTATCAAGGCTGTTTTAAGTTCAGCGGTCAATGGTAAGGGGTCAACAATATCGACAAGTGGTTTATCCAACATGGCATCCAGAACCGACAGAAGACCGACGGTGAAAAACATATCTGAATGTCCTTTATAGTATTTGGCGAGTAGCTCACACATTCTGCCGCGAAACATGGCGACATGACGTAATTCATTCGGCTTATCATCAATACCTGATAAACATAATAAACTTGCCCATGTTTTAATTTTATTGAGCCCAAGCATGACTATCGCTTGTTTGGTGCTTTCCACTTTTTTAGGCAAACCAAAAAAGGCGGAGTTGATTAAACGCAAAAGTTTATAACTGAGCGTGATGTCTTGGTTAATAATCTCAGTTAAATCTTCGGCTTCTACATCAGCGTCTTGAAGACGCACCAATAATGACATTAATGTTTGCGTTGATGGGGTTAATTCGTGACCTGTACTTTGATCAGGCATGGTATAAAAATCACCTTCCAGCAAATCTAAGTGATGCGCTTTGCAATAGTGATACTGTTCGATGTTGTTAACATTGATAGCACACAAAACATCATAGTGAGCACGCCATGCTTGAATTTCTTGATCAGTCAGTTGTTGTAAATTTTCTTGTGCGAGGTCAATCAATAAAGTCTTGTACTGATGCCCATTCATGGAGTTATGCAATCGATTTGCATAATTTATGGCACGATGATGAGCCGGTGGTGGCTGTTGGGTATTAATGTCTAGCGTTAGAGAGGCATTTATTTTAGGTAGATCCAGAAGAGCATGGTGCCATGACTCTGGAATAGATAACAGCGCACTAGAGCTATGATTAATATCTAATACAATGTTGGGCAGTGACTGGACAAAGTCAGGAACGGGACTATCGTCCTTTAACTTTTGTCCTTCAAGATCATAAAAGCTTAAATGATACCCGGCGACATCCAATTCATCATTGATAAATAAGGGGTGACGGTGAATTAAACCCGAAAAAGTTTTTAATTGTTCTAAAGCGACTTCGTCCTGCGCCATAAGTAAATGCTCTCTTTAAGCTAGCCATCACCTCAAAGCGACTCTCTTCCTGAGAATGCGTGAGAAAGGGTGCCACTGTCAACATATTCGAGCTCACCTCCCAGTGGAATACCATGAGCAAGTCGACTGACTTTGATATTGCGGGCTCTGGCCAGTTCACCGATAAAATGAGCCGTTGCTTCACCTTCCACGGTAGGGTTGGTAGCCAAAATAACTTCTTCGATAGTGTTTTGATCTAACCATTCAATCAATTTGGGAATGCCCAATGCGTCAGGACCGATACCATCCAGCGGCGATAAATGGCCTGATAATACAAAATATTGTCCTTGGTATTGGGTTGCTTGTTCAATAGCAAGTACGTCGCTTGGCATTTCTACAATACACAAAATGTCTTGTTGGCGACGCTCATCAGCACATCGTGAACAGAGTTCTGTTTCAGATAGAATTCTGCAACGTTTACAATGTTTTACGTTTTCTAATGCATGAGTAAGCGCCTGAGCAAGACGTTGACCACCATCTCGATTACGCTCAAGCAAATGGAATGTCATACGTTGTGCTGATTTTGGCCCTACGCCTGGTAAACAGCGAAGCGCACTTATCAACTCATCAATACTGGGACCGAGTTTTGCCATGTTATAAGGCTAAAATGGCATTTTCATGCCAGGAGGTAGCATGCCTGACATACGTTCTTGAGTGGTTTGTTCTACTTGACGGTTTGCATCATTAACAGCAGCAGCGATTAAATCTTCCAGCATTTCTTTATCATCTTCAAATAATGCATCTTCAATTTGAACGCGCTTAATGTCATGTTTACCTGTCATGGTAATTTTGACCATTCCACCACCAGCTTGTCCGGTGACTTCGACAGAAGCCAGTTCTTTTTGTGCTTTTTCCATATTGGCCTGCATTTGCTGGGCCTGTTTCATCAGATTGCCTAAACCACCTTTCATGGAATGTCCTCTTTACTTAATCTAAGGGTTTTATTGTACTTTCAATTACACGAGCATTAAATGTGTTCTTTATTACTTCGATAGTGGGGTCAGTCTGTATAGATTCAATAGCCTGTTGCTGTTTTTGTGCGAGTTGTTCAGCTCTTTCAACCGCTACTGTCGGCCCTGAATGCAAACTATCGGGATCATGATTAAATATGACACTGACATTCTGATCGAGTTTCTGCTGTAATGCTTGTTCGAGGCGTTCTTTTGATTTTGAGGTCGCTAAATGAGCAAGTTCAGGCGATAACGATAGTTGAAGCGTGCGTTCTTCACATCGAATAAAGGCGCTATTTTCGGCTAATTGTCGCGTTAGTGCAGACAGTTTGAGTTCTGAAATGATTTGCGTCCAGTTTGCAGGGGACAAATCAACACTGATTAAAGTCTCTTCATCGACGCTGGGAAGCGAGTCAGCTAAAGCTTCTTTTGTATGTTTTTCGTTTACCTGAGTATCAGTGATCTTTTGAATATTCTGGTCATGGTTTAACTCAGGTTTGTGCTGCGGCTTTTCTGGTGGCGCTTTCGGCTTTTGTGAAGAAAAGGCTGAATGGGTTGTTGAGTCACTCGGCTCTGAATGATGTTCATGTCGACTCAATACCGGGGCAGATGCGTTTAGTTCTTTGCTGTCTGAGCTGTTGGCATTGCTGACTGTTACCGGCGGTTCAGTGACGGCCGGTTTACTAAGTGTGTCAGACTTTTTTGCTGGGGGATTCCCATTGTTGGGTTCGCCAGTCCGAGGTTGAAAACTTAGCATCCGTAATAACGTCATATCAAAACCGCTTTTCGGGTCAGCGGCCCATGGTAGATCTCGCTTACCATGCAGAGCAATTTGATAGAGTAATTGCACGGTTTCAGCATCAAAAGTGTTCGCCAAGTTTTTTAGACTGGAGCTATCATTTTCTTCCGACGCTAAATCTTGAATATGTTGATAGCTTGCTATCTTTTGTAAACCATCCAAAATCGCATTAAGAATAACTTCAAAGTCGCGGCCAAGTGCTGCTAAATCACCAGACAGTTGCAGTAATGCTTTTGCATCTCCTTGTTGAAGTGCGCTCAGTAATTGATAGACCTGATCTTGGTCGATGCTGCCAAGCATTTGGAAAACCACGTCAGTCGTGACATTTCCGTTCCCAAAAGCAATCGCTTGATCTAATAAACTCAGCGCATCACGCATGCTGCCATCAGCTGCACGAGCGAGTTCTATTAAAGCGGGATGTTCAAATGAGAGATTTTCTTGGCCTAAAATGTACGACAGATGTTCACTAATCTGAGTGATATCCAAACGTCTTAAGTTAAATTGTAGGCAACGCGACAAGATGGTGACAGGTAATTTCTGAGGATCTGTTGTGGCGAACAAGAATTTAACGTGAGGAGGAGGTTCTTCCAGTGTTTTTAATAGCGCATTAAAACTACTGGTCGATAACATGTGCACTTCGTCAATTAAGTAAACTTTATAACGACCACGACTTGGCGCATATTGCACGTTGTCGAGGAGTTCACGCGTGTCATCTACTTTTGTCCTGGACGCGGCATCGACCTCAATTAAATCGACAAAGCGACCACTATCTACTTCGACACAGCTCTGGCATTCACCACATGGGGTAGAGCTGACGCCTTGTTCACAGTTGAGGGATTTGGCGAAGATTCTCGCCAGTGTTGTTTTACCTACACCACGTGTACCAGAAAACAGAAAGGCGTGATGCAGTCGATTTTGATCCAGACCGTTGATTAAAGCACGTAAGACATGTTGTTGCCCAACGACTTGTTCAAATGTTTTAGGTCGCCACTTACGGGCTAAAACCAGATAACTCATCGGTTATTAGACACCCGGTTAACTTAATGTTTAGGGTGGCGACCCACACCAGCCGAATCTCGGCGCCCGAGTCCGAAGGCTCCGCTGCTCCCTTCCGGGCCTGACGGGGTCACCAACATATCGTCGCGAGGAGACCAATGCAGGCCACCATAGAGCGACACATTCTATGTCTTTATTGTAGTTTTTTCCATCCTATTTTGCTTTTAATCATGACATCGTCACATCAAACAAGCAGTTAGGGTCTTTATCATGGTAGAAGGGAGAACGCTAATATTCATGATATGCGCTGATGTGTTATTTCCTCCTCTTGAATTAAGTTTATGAAACGATTGTGATGGCCGATAGAAGTAGTATTAAGGATAGTGTTGACGCACTGTTGGCCTTTCTCGCTATAGCTGATCATGATGGATAAATGAAAAATAAATTTCTCACTCCTATCTTTGTTAACTTATTCGTTGCCCTGGTTTACCTGATAGCTGGTTGGCTGAGCATTCAATTCGCTGTATTTGAACATTTTTCAGCATTGGTATTTTTCCCTGCGGGTATTGCATTGGCCTTTTTTCTGACATATCCCGCCATGTACGTCTTGCCAGGGATCTTTGTCGGGGCATTGATAATCAGCTTAATCGTATTGACCAGAATCGAACTTATCGCGCACAACGTTATTTTTTCTGCTGTTATTGCCTTAGTCAGCTGTTTACAAGTGATTGTTGGAAAATACCTTTTCAGAAAAATGATTGGATTTCCACTTACACTAAGTCGTGATCGGGATATTTTTCTCTTTCTGCTAGTGGTACCAATTATATGTCTAGTTAGCACCACACTTGGTCTTGGCGTGATACATGTTTTTAACCCATCAGCATTAAATTTTATGCCGGTCTGGCTCATGTGGTGGATCGGAAACATTATGGGTACTTATGTCATGTTGTCTCTGGTTTTGAGCTTTATTGGGCGACCACGGGCAGTATGGAAAACAAGACGGTGGTTTATCGGTATTCTTGTTTTACTCTCATTGATTATCATCAGTGCTACAGTCTGGAATATCCGACAGTTTGAAGATAAACGTCTTGCTGATCAGTTCAAAATCAGAACGCAGGAAGCAGCCGAGGTATTTAAAATTGCTCTCAAAACAGAAGAGTTGATTCAAGATGGCGTCTCACGCTTGTTTGCCTCCTCGGACAAAGTGACGCGAGATGAGTTTAAGAGTTTTGTTAATTGGACCACCTATAATGAACAGCATATTCAGGTCATTGAGTGGTTGCCTCGAATACTGCATTCAGAACGACAGGCGTACGAAGAAGAGCAGAAGAAACATTTTGGCGAAGATTTTTTTATCAAAGAAATCGTGTCGCACAAGACGCTAGGTCCGTCAAAAGCATATCCTGTTTATTTCCCCATCACCTACTTAGAGCCTGAAGCAGATAACCTGATAGCGCGTGGATTTAATCCTTACTCATCCGTTGTTTCAAAAAAAGTGATTGATAAGGCTATAGAAAGTGGTCAGGCCGTTGCCAGAAGTCCACTGAAAATGATTCGTGATAAGGAGCTTATCGATGCATTAGTGATATATCGCCCCATATATCAAACTCAAACGGGTAAATTCAGCATTAATAAAGAGAATAACGAGGTGATTGGCTTGGTTAATGTCGTGATTCGTGTAAAGGAGTTTGTGGATGATATTTTGAAACAGTCATCACAACCGGAGTTCTTGATAAATTGGCTTGATATACAGAGTGGTGACTTTTTTTATCAGCAAAGTGAGGAGAGAACGTCCCGGATCAAACATTATGTTGATTTTGAATTAGCTGGCCGACACATGCAGTTGCAGTTTTACCCGACCACTTATTTTATGAATACTTACTCAACTAGCCTGGCGTCACTAGCACTGGTTTGTGGGTTTTTAATAACGACATTATTTACCTTGTTATTCTTGAGTATAACTGGGAGAACTCATCGCATCTCAAAAGAAGTCACCATTCGAACACAAGAGTTAACACAAGCAACAAAAAGGGCTCAGTCTTCAGAACAACGCATTCGCGATGTACTCAAACAGATGAAAGTGACGGAACAAAAGCTTCGACTATCAGACGTCGCTTTTAACTCGACTAGTGAAGCTATGATGATCACTGATGCTAATAAATACATCATTGCTGTCAACCAAGCCTTTACAGATATGACCGGCTATTCATATGAAGAAGTCATCGATCAGTATCCCGATTTTTTAATAAGCGAGTTCGCTTCACATCAATCAATACGATTGACGCAAGAATTATGGGATGTCATGCGAGATAAAGGGATGTGGCGAGGGGAGGTCATTATCAGTACAAAAAGTGCTGAATCATTGCCAACATATTTATCTGTATCTGCTATTTATGATTCGGCCCAGAGCGTGACGAATATGGTAGCAGTGTTTACTGATATGACAGAAGTGAAAGAAGCACATGCCATCATTGAACAACATGCCAACTTCGATGCCCTGACCAATTTACCGAATCGGCGTCTGTTTACGGATCGCTTACAACAAGCGATTAAACGAGCGGAGAGATTGGGTGAGAAAATTTGTCTGATGTTTCTCGATTTAGATCGTTTCAAAGATGTGAATGATACCTTAGGGCACGAATTCGGGGATGAGTTACTTCGGCAAATGGCGTTGAGAATTTCGAGTTGTATTCGAGATATGGATACCGTAGCGCGGTTAGGTGGCGATGAATTTACTATCATCCTATCTGAGTTTAAAAATAAAGCACATGCAATTAATGTTGCAAAAAGTCTGATCAGTGAAATAGAAAAACCAGTTGAAATTCAGGGACAAACGCTACGGCTCTCAACTAGTATTGGAGTAACCTTTTTTCCTGATGATGCTGCGGAACCGGGTATGTTAATTCAAAATGCTGACAGAGCGATGTATGCAGCAAAAGATATGGGTGGCAGTGCTTTCAAGTTTTATAACGCTGAATTAGCGGCAAGTTGGCAAGCAAGAACGTTTATTATTAACGAGTTAGAGTCTGCCTTGAGCAGACAAGAATTAATCGTTTATTACCAGCCAATTATTTCTTTAAGTCTGAATCATGCTTTATACGCAGAAGCATTAGTTAGATGGAATCATCCTGTTCGTGGAATGATTCCACCCTCAGATTTTCTTCCTCAGGCAGAACGTATGGGCCTCATCGATAAAATCGATGATTATGTGTTTAAACGTGTTTGTGATGATTTGAAACAGTGGACGAATAGTGGTCGTGCCGTTCCGCATATTTCTATTAATCGGTCAGCACACAATTTTGGTGGGCAGCGTGCTCGTTTAGATTGGTTGGCTTATTTACGTGAGGTTTCAATACCCAGTGAGTTAATCACGTTAGAGATAACGGAAAGTACGTTAATGCAGAAACAATCCGAAAGCCGTATGTTACTGTATCGTTTACGAGATGCCGATATAAAAATTGCGGTGGATGATTTTGGCACCGGTTATTCTTCTTTATCTTACTTGAAAGAAATGGATGTTGATTATCTGAAAATTGATCGCTCTTTTATTCATGACATTGATCAAAGTGAGGATGACAGGGCTATTGTCGAAGCGATTACCGAAATGGCAAAACGTTTAGACATTATGGTTATAGCAGAAGGGGTGGAAACAGCGACTCAGGCAGAAATTTTAAAAAATATTGGTTGCCATGCTCTTCAAGGCTTTTTCTATTCTAAACCGTTGCCAAAGTCTGAGTTTGAATTTTATCTTCGGAGTTTTGAAAACGGTTGATCAACAACTCGGAGTGATGGCGGAGAACGAGGGATTCGAACCCTCGATAGGCTATTAACCTATACACACTTTCCAGGCGTGCGCCTTCAACCACTCGGCCAGTTCTCCTTAAGGGAGCGAAAGATTACCTCAGATTGCCTCTTCTGGCAATGATGGGTCTGACGCTTGTTTTTTTGTTTTTGCTGGTGACTTGGGTTTGGTGGCACGTGTTTTACCTGGTTTACGTGCAGGTTTCTTTTTTTCTTCTGTTATGGTTTCTGGTGACGGATTATCATTTTCCGTTGATGTTTCAACAGTATTTGGCGCAGTCTTATCTGTTACATCTGCTGCTGTTTCTGTTTTTTCCTGACCATCTACATCCGATGATATTTGAGATTTCTGTGCTTTAGATTTGTTTTTTTCTGCTGGTTTTGCTTTGTCTTGTCGCGCATAAAACGCAAGACCTTTAAGCACAATATCTGGATAGTAATGAACGTCATCAGACAGAAGTGGAAGTAAAGCTTGGGCATCACCACCGGTGATAATGAATCGAATTCGGTTATTGAAGCTTTCTTTTAGATCACTAATGATACGCTCAATAGTGGCGGTGACGGCATATAGCGTACCGGTTTGTATTGCACTGTAGGTGTTCGTTGCGAGAGTTTTGAATTCTTGATCATCTGTATCGGTAGTTAATGCATCAGTATTGTTGACCAGACTACTTTTCATAATACTGATACCGGGGATAATCATTCCCCCTTGATGTTGACCTGCCTTTGTGACGATATCAACGGTGATTGCCGTACCACAATCAATAATGCACTGTGCAAGCCTAGCATGTTGCCGTGCTGAAATCAGAGATAACCAACGGTCAATACCAAGTTTGGCTGGTTCATCATAAGCATTGGTGACACCGAAATGTTTTTTCTCAGCTTGAATGAATTTGGGGGTCAGGTTCCACTGTTTTTCTGTCCACTCAGTAAGTTGAGCGGCTATTTTTTCGCCGGCTACGTTGGCAACATATACTGATTCGATTTCAGATAATGTTTTCCACACTTTGTTTAATGAAGCTTTGATTCCTGATTTGTTTCGATCAAAACTTTGACTTTCATTAAGACCATTATTGTCCATAGTGGTCCATTTAACTCGGCTGTTACCAATATCTACCAGTAATTTCATGAAGCAAACCTAATGCTGATATGACTATTAGACAGCAGTTTTATTTCATTGTTTTGTAAATACCGTAATTCACCATGTTCGTTAATACCACAAGCAAGTGCCGATGATTTTTGATCGCCTTCAATCAATGTGATGGCTTGCTCATGCAGAGCATCATATTGAGGCCAGAGTGGAAGGAAGTCAGTAAGACCTCGATGTTCAAACAGTTCTATTGTTTCTATCATGTTCTGCAGTATTTTTCCTGCCAGCCAACTACGACAGGGGACGGGGTCACAAAGCTGTTCGAGGCTGGTAGATGGTTGTTGAATTAATGTTTGTGTAGATTCTGGAAGCTTAAAATTAAGGCCAATTCCTACAACGGTGTATTGTCTGGTATTAAATCTCGATTCTACAAGAATTCCGGCCAGCTTTTGTCTTTTATATAAGACGTCATTAGGCCATTTCAATGCTAACTGATTGATTCCAGACTGCTTGAGTGTATTAATTAAACTAATGCCAATAGCAATACTCAGTCCATGTCTGGCTTCTTCTGCGCAGTGTGGCCAGAATAAAGAAAGGTAGAGGTTACCCACAGGAGGAGATTGCCATACGTCTCCTCGGCGACCTCTGCCAGCGGTTTGCGTTTCAGCAATACATGCCGCAGGCTCTAGATGATGTTGGCTGAATCTTTGCCAGAGAATGTCATTTGTGGACGTGACTTCTGGCAAGATCAACATCTCGCTGAGCTTGTTGCTTGTCTGTGGTTCCATGGCGCTGAGAATAGCGGCCTGCGATAACGGTGAGTAGGATGGATTATTCAAAGGTGTGTCGGAGTTGTAAAACGAGCGGACAGTTTAGCAGGATGAGAGAAGTTGGGGGGAGTCTCCTCTCAATATATACAGCAGATGGTATTTTAGACTTTTATATCAAGAATACTTCCAACCATCTCATTACTGGCTTTGACGACTTTTGCAGATGCTTCAACTTGTCTTGCGTTTGCATCTAGCTCGACAAGCGCTTTGGTTAATTGTTCGTTTGAACCTGGATCGGCAGACGCAATTTTGGCGCTACTTTGTGCTGCACCATACATACCGCTTTGAATGCCTGCTATGCCTGATTGAAAAGCAGAAATGCTACTCATAAATGTCTCCTATATGGATGACTTTATATCATTTTAATGGTCACAAGTTTGTGACTTATATCGCTTTTTTATTCTTAGCGTTGAATTTAACATAAAGAATCGTTGAGCAAAAGCACACACTACTGCAAATGAGTGCCAGCACAGGATAGAGTGTTAGCGAAGAGGCGCTATATACCTCACCTACAGCATGACTGAAATAAAATAGCATTAAAAAGCTTGTCCATGCGTGAGTGTAAGGACGTCCGTACAATAATCCGCGCATTGGAAATAATAGTGGCACTAAACCAAGAATAAGCATGGCTGCGACAGGATAATTCTCTGCATGTGGTGCGATGAGTATCCAGGCCAAAAGCGTGATCATCAGACCAAAAAAACTGACTAAAGTCAGTGCTCGGAAAAGTTTTTCAGGATTCATGTAATTTCTTTGCTGTAGTGGCAATGCGATGTCCCATGGCTTTACACAGTTTCGCCTCGTTATCATCAAGCGTACGTTTATTGTCCGCACCGGCTAAGTGACTGGCACCATATGGTGTTCCGCCCGTTTCTGTCATCATTAATTCAGGCTCACTATATGGAAGCCCCATCAGTAACATGCCATGATGAAACAGTGGCAACATCATCGATAGAAGAGTGGATTCTTGCCCGCCATGTAGGCTGCCGGTTGATGTGAAAACAGCCGCCGGTTTTCCTACTAAAACACCTGACAGCCAGGAATCGCTCGTTGAATCAATAAAATATTTAAGCGGTGCCGCCATATTACCAAATCGTGTTGGGCTTCCCATTATCAGTCCTGCACAATTCTTCAGATCAGCATGGCTAACATATAGATGGCCTTCTGCTGGAATAGTATCTTCTGTGGCTTCACAGACTGTAGATACAGGAGGGACAGTCCTGATGAGCGCTTCGCATCCCGAAACGGATTCAACGCCTCGTGAAATTTGTTCAGCCATCGCTTTAACATGGCCACTACGACTGTAGTAAAGAATCAGTATTTTGATCATTGTGATGAGATTATTTCTAAGACAGATTCTGGTGGTCGACCTATTCGTGCTTGGCTACCCTGTATAACAATCGGTCTTTCAATCAGTTTAGGGTGAGTGACCATGGCTTGTATGATGTCTTCATCTGTCAGAGATGGATTTTTCAAATCAAGCACCTTGTATTCCTCTTCACCCTTGCGAAGTAAATCTCTGGGACTAATGCCCAGTTTTTCAATGATAACTTTTAATTCTTCAAAGCTGGGTGGTGTGTCCAGATATTTTATGACATCTGGATGAATTCCTTTTTCTTCTAGTAAGTTCAGTGTTTGTCTGGATTTACTGCAACGTGGGTTATGCAGAATAGTAATCGCTGTCATCGTGATGGTTCCAATAATTTTTCCAATGAAGATAAATGAATTTCAATAGGGCGCATCGTTGACCAACTGGAACAGCCCGGACATAACCAGTGCATCGTTCGACCAGAAAAACCACAGTTCTTGCATGTATAACGATCGCCTTTATGAATTAAGGTAGTTGTGACTTCTTTAATAAGTGGGATTAGCGCTTGATGGTTCTCTTCACCCAGCGTAATGAGCTGATGTAAACCTTCCACAGAGGGGTGTTGGTGCAGTTGGGCATGCAAGAACGCCTGGGCTGCTTCCGTGCTCTGTGTTTGTTCGATAAGTCTCGTTATCATTAAGCGTGCAGAAGTGAGGTGAGGATATCTATTGAGTAATGATTCTAACCAGTCTTTGAAGTCATCCAGATTATTCGTGTTCTCAAAACAGTCATAAAGCAAAGGCAGCGCTTCTGGTAAAAAATAGTGATTTTGTTTTTCAACATGTTGAAGTGCACGAATCGCTTTACGGTATTGCCCGTTTTTGATGTATATCCGACCTTCTAGCAGGCTCGCTCTGACACAGTTTGCATCGTAATGGTGAGCACTTCGTAATAAATTCAGTGTTTGATGCTGATCTTTATTGATGACAGATTCGGCAAGTTCACAATAAAACTGTGCAATCAGCGCCCGGGTATTGGTCTTATCATTACCTTCGATATGTTTTGCCATATCAATGGCTTGCTGCCATTTCTTTTCTTGCTGATAGATCCGTAGCAATTGTTTGGGCGCTTCAGGTGGTGTCCCTGGTTGTTGTAATAATTCTAAAAATAGCAGTTCAGCGCGGTCTAAAACGCCTGCACTCATATAATCCAGGCCTAATTCGACAAGAGCTTGGCGCCGTTGTTGGGCACTGAGTGAAGGCCTGGCAATTAAATTCTGATGGATTCTGATGGCACGATCACTTTCACCACGTCTACGGAATAAGTTAGCCAGAGCCAAATGGGTTTCGACTGTTTCACTGTTAACTTCTAGCAAGCCAATAAAGACATCAATGGCTTTATCAGGCTGTTCATTCAGTAAATAATTAAGGCCTTTAAAATAATCAGGGCTAAAAGAAGAGTCTTGCTGGCGGTAGCGACGTTTATAGTGACGTCTGGCCATCATCCATCCGGAGAGAGCTGCTACGGGTAATAAGAAAAATAACCAGCCAAACATGAATTAATGGGCGTCTTTAATCGGCAGTATTCTTAAGCTGTTAATTTCTTGCTCAGAAACTGACAACTTTGATTGTAAGCGATGATTTTCATAGCGCAATTTCATCGTGCTGAACAATAAAATCACTGCACCGATGGCTACCCCCAACAACATAGATAGCGCTACTATCACAGATAGGGGCATGGTTAACTCACCAAAGTAATAATTTACCGTCACATCGCTCATGTTAAATGCGGCAAAAGCGGCGCTTGCTAAGAAAATCAGCCCAAAAATCAGAAGTAATATTATTTTTCGCATTCTGCGGTGTTCCTTCAAATTACTGATGTTTTTTCATGAATTTTATTCAATCGGGATCATACCCTAAAATTGAACCTTGCCCAGAATTAGGCGAAATCATGTAGAATTACATTTTATTTTTGACAGGTCGGTCCTGTATCAACTCGTGATTTTGGAGAATTCACCATGACCTTTGTTGTCACAGAAAACTGTATTAAATGTAAATATACTGATTGTGTTGATGTCTGCCCAGTAGATTGTTTTCACGAAGGTCCTAACTTTTTAGTCATTGATCCTGATGAGTGTATCGATTGCACGCTGTGTGAACCAGAGTGTCCAGCAGAAGCTATTTTTTCAGAGGATGATTTGCCAGATGAGCAAATGGAATTTTTGCAAATCAACGAGGAGCTCTCTCGTGTATGGCCTGTAATTTCTGAAAAGAAAGATGCACTTCCAGATGCAGAAGAGTGGGATGGTAAATCTAACAAAACGCCTTTACTGGAAAGATAAGTACATTCAGTCCAAGATAAAAAAAAAGCCCGCAAAAGCGGGCTTTTTTTACACCATTAAGTGTTTGAGTTTCTTCATAGCGTTGTTTTCAATCTGTCTTATACGTTCTGCAGATACCTGATATTGATCAGCTAATGTATGAAGCGTTGCTTTGTTATCTTCGCTTAACCAGCGCTGCATAATAATATCTCTGCTACGATCATCTAAGGTCGCTAATGCATTGGATAATTTTTGTTGTTGATAATCAGCATAATTATCATCTTCCAACTGATTAGAAGGATCCGAATCATCGTTAGCGGCTAAATAAGCAATCGGCGAATAATGGTTTTCTTCGTCATCCGTATCATTTGGTAAGTCAAAAGAGGTATCAGGCTGTGCCAGTCTACGCTCCATTTCCATCACATTATCGGCTGTGACACCTAAGTCTTCAGCAACAGCTTCAACTTCTTCTTTGTTTAACCAACCAAGACGTTGCTTTGCACTGCGAAGATTGAAAAACAACTTACGTTGTGCTTTTGTCGTAGCAATTTTCACAATGCGCCAGTTACGAATCACGTATTCATGAATTTCGGCACGAATCCAATGAACAGCAAAAGAAACTAAACGCACACCTTTTTCAGGGTTGAACCGTTTTACTGCCTTCATCAAACCAATGTTACCTTCTTGAATCAGGTCAGCAACGGGCAGTCCATAACCGCTATATCCTTTGGCAATACGAACAACAAAACGTAGATGCGATAAAACAAGTCTTTGCGCTGCTTTGAGATCACCTTCGTTTTGCAGGCGATAGGCGAGGTCGTATTCTTCTTCCTCAGTTAATACAGGAATGGTGTGCACAAGACTGGTGTAAGCATCCAAATTACCAATAGGAGCTAAAGCCATGTCATATTGAGCTACATTCGTTGTCATTTATTACAGTCTCCTGAGAGTCACTCCTTTAATCATATCACTAAAGGATTAGTGTCAACTATAAGAAGCGTATTTTTGGAAAAAGTTCCTGTTTAGATACTAAGTTGGTTCAATATCATTCAGGTGTCTACCCACAGCTAACCATGCCCCTAAAACACCCAAAAAGAGACCAAAAAGTGGCAGAGAGAGAAACATCTGTCCCAGCATCCATTGTAGCGAAAACTGACTGTCATAGAGTGCCGTGAGTCTGGAAATGGGGCCATTGATCGCAATTAGAGCTATGAGTAATGTTAACCAGGCAATCGCACCCCCAAAAAAACCGTACCAAAACCCTGTATAGAGGAAAGGGCGTCTGACAAACGCGTTAGTACCACCTACAAGTTTTATGACGCGTATTTCGGTTTGTCGATTTAATATTGCCAAGCGGATAGTGTTACCAATGACAAGTAATACGCTTAGTGACAAGAGGACGGCAAGAATGGTGATCCCTCTCTGACCAGTTTGATTGATAGATTTAAGTCGTTTTAACCAGGCCATATCAAGTTGTGCCAGATCCACTTCTTGCATATTTTGCAAGCGCTCAAGTAAGCCCTGAATAGCCTCTTCATGTTCGGTTTCTTTGGGTTTGATGATGATAACCGGTGGTAAAGGATTGGTTGGCAAGCTATCAAGAATGTCATCTAAGCCAGATAACTGTCTAAACTCTTCGAATGACTGCTTGGCAGAATGATAATCGACGGCGGTGACATCCGGCCAGGCGAGTAATTGTTCAGCGAGTTGTTTGCCTCGTGCATCATTAGTACCAGGTTTTAAAAACAAAGAGATCTGACTGGCATCATCCCACTGTCCTGCCACTTGTTCTACATTCTTCAGTAATACATAAAGACCAGCGGGTAACGCTAAAGCAATACCGATGACCAGAACCGTCATAACACTGGCAACAGGTGTTCTGGACAACTGTCCCAGACTGTACAGCATCACCTGTAGGTGTCTTAGAAGATAATTGGGTAGGTTGAATGACAACATATCAGGCAAGACGTCCTTGATGTAGAGTAAGCTGACGATAGGGCATAGTGCTGATTAATTCATGATCATGACTGGCGATAAATACGGTGACGCCGACCTGATTAAACTGTTCAAAAAGATGCATGATTTCTCTAGAAAGTTCAGGATCCAGATTACCCGTCGGTTCATCGGCCAGTAGTACTGGAGGTCTGTTGACAACGGCTCTGGCAATACCGACGCGTTGTTGTTCACCTCCGGACAAGGCAATAGGCAGATTACGTTCTTTGCCCAGCAGGTTCACTTTATCCAAAGCCGCCCTGACGCGTCGTCCGATCTCACGATGATTTTCACCGGCTATGATTAAAGGCAAAGCAACATTGTCGAAAACAGTTCGATCATGTAGCAGATTATGGTCCTGAAATACTAAGCCGATCTTACGACGGTAGTAGGGCACTTTCCACTTAGGCAGTCGTGTCAGGTTTTGATTGTTTACCCATACTTGCCCATGTGTGCTTCGCTCGATCAGGGCAATCAGTTTTAGTAGCGTACTTTTGCCTGCACCTGAGTGGCCGGTAAGGAAAGCCATTTCGCCCTTGTCTAGCTCAAAACTGAGTCCGGATAGTGCTTCATGCTGATTGGTATAGCGTTTGTAAACGTCAGTAAAACGAATCATTTAATCTCTTCTTTTCCCAGCAAAGCATCGACAAAATCAGTCGCATTAAATGGACGTAAATCATCTATTTTTTCACCCACACCAATGTAACGGATAGGTAGTTTGGTTTTGTTAGCGATGGCAAAAATGATGCCGCCTTTTGCTGTACCATCGAGTTTAGTTAGTGTGATACCCGAAACACCAACAGATTGCTGGAACTGTTGAGCCTGTTGAAGTGCGTTCTGTCCTGTACCGGCATCAAGCACTAACATGACTTCGTGGGGCGCACTTTCATCGACTTTACCCATCACGCGTTTCACTTTTTTTAACTCTTCCATAAGATTTGACTGGGTGTGAAGTCGACCCGCTGTATCGGCGATAAGAATATCCATATTTCGTGCTTTAGCAGCTTGCAGTCCATCGAAAATAACAGAAGCCGAATCTGCTCCGGTCTTTTGTGCAATGACCGGGATGTTATTGCGTTCCCCCCAGACTTGTAATTGCTCTACAGCGGCCGCACGGAACGTGTCGCCAGCAGCCAACATGACTTTTTTACCTTGCTGTTGAAATTGCTTAGCGAGTTTACCTATCGTTGTGGTTTTGCCTACGCCGTTTATTCCTACCATCAGTATGACGTAAGGACCGCCGGACTTTTCCGGTAATTCAAGTGGCTGGCTACTGGGCTCAAGGATGCTAATCATATCCTCACGCATGGCGGTAAAGAGTGCTTCCACATCGTTAAGTTGTTTGCGTGCTACACGTTGGGTGAGATCATTGATGATGCGACTGGTTGCCTCAACACCAAGGTCTGCTGTTAACAGCTGTGTTTCGAGCTCTTCAAGTAGATCATCATCAATAGTCTTACGGCCAAGGATTAAATTGGCAAAGCCATCAGTCAGCTTGCTGCTGGTTCGGCTCAGACCTTGCTTAAGACGGCTGAAAAAACCAGGTTGAGACTTTGTCTCACTTGTATCTTTTGTCTGCTCTTCTGGAGCAGATAATTCTGGTGATTTTTCAACAACATTATCTTCAGCGATAGGCGCGTCTGATTCGGGTGTTTTGGACTTTCTTTTAAGGAAACTAAACATATTCTCTGCTTGTCGTTAAACTTCGACGGTAAATCTTATCACGCGTTACAAAAAAAGAGATGCAGATGCTGAATATAAAAAATGTGGCTTGGGTTGTTTTTTTCTTACCCATGGTGGCTTTGGCAAACGTGAGTGAGTTTCAGTTGGAGAATGGACTGAAGCTGATAGTTAAAGAAGATCACCGTGCGCCTGTGGTCGTTTCACAAGTCTGGTACAAAGTGGGGTCAAGCTACGAGCATAACGGTATAACGGGGATCTCGCACATGCTGGAACATATGATGTTTAAGGGGACTAAACATCTTGAACCAAATGAGTTTTCTCATATCATTGCTGAGAATGGCGGCGAGCAAAATGCATTTACAGGACAAGATTATACGGCCTATTTTCAGAAGCTCCACAAAGATAGATTAGAAGTCAGTTTCAAACATGAAGCAGACAGAATGCGCAATTTAATTATTGACCCTGAGGAGTTATTAAAAGAACGGGAAGTCGTGACTGAAGAGCGCCGAATGCGCACCGATGATAATCCTCAATCTCTGCTGAGAGAACAATTCAGTGCTGCAGCCTTTGTCAGTAGTCCATACCACTGGCCAGTGATTGGTTGGATGAATGATATTAAGCATTATCAAGCAGAAGACTTACGTGCCTGGTATAAAAAATGGTATGCACCCAATAACGCTACTCTTGTGGTAGTGGGAGATGTTTCACCTAAAGCCGTTCTGGCCTTAGCCAAAAAATATTTTGGTCCATTGAAAGCGGAAAAAATTGCAGCATTGAAACCTCAGGAAGAGATAACTCAAAAAGGTTTGAGGCAAGTAGAGGTGAAAGCACCGGCAGAATTACCTTACCTGATGATGGGCTGGAAAGTACCTTCGGTGACAACGGTTGATAAAGACCAGGCATGGGAGCCCTACGCGCTTGAAGTTTTAGCGAATGTTTTGGATGGTGGTAACAGCGCGCGATTTGCTAAACAACTCGTGCGTGAACAACAGGTAGCTGCCAGTGTTGGCGCTGGCAATAGTCTGTTTTCACGCCTTTCTGATTTATTTATCGTTGCGGGAACGCCAGCAAATGATAAGTCCGTTGATGATTTGAAAAAAGCGATTATCGAGCAGATTTCTCAACTAAAAAATCAGCCTGTCAGTCATGAAGAGCTAGCACGTGTGAAAGCACAAGTTGTGGCTAATGCGGTGTATGAAAAAGATAGTGTGTTTTACCAAGCCATGCAGATTGGTATGTTGGAAACCATTGGTGTCGACTGGCAAGTGGGTGAACAATATGTCGACAACATCAAAGCGGTGACTGCTGAACAAGTTCAGGCCGTTGCCAATAAATATTTCAACAATTATCTATTAACGGTGGGCGAACTAGTGCCTTTACCGCTGGATGGTCATCGTCCTGTTTCATCTGCTGGAGGTCAATATGTCCATTAAAAAATGGATTTTTTTCATCACACTCACTGTCAGTTCTAGTGTCTTTGCCTCACCTGACATTCAAAAGTGGACGACTGAAAATGGTGCTAGCGTGTATTTTGTCAATGCACCTGAACTACCAATGGTGGACATCAATATTGTATTCAATGCCGGAGCAGCAAGAGATGCTGACCATCCAGGTCTGGCAAAGCTGACTAATGCCATGCTTGATGAGGGCACGGCTGATTTAGATGCGGATGCCATTGCTGATGCCTTCTCATCAGTCGGTGCAAACTACAGTGCAAGCTCTCAGCGAGATATGGCCATTCTGAGCTTGCGTACATTGACAGATTCGAATGCCTTCGATACCTCAGTCAATATGTTTGCAAAAATACTGTCGTCACCAAGCTTTCCTGAAACGTCATTTCTACGTATCAAACAACAGCTGTTAACAGGCCTTCAGGCTGAAAAACAATCGCCAAAAAGTTTGGCAACAAGAACTTTTTTTCAAGAACTCTATGGTGAGCATCCCTACGCTCAAATGCCTGCAGGAGATACGGTTAGCGTTGAAAAAATCAATCTGGCTGATTTGAAGGCGTTTTATCAGCAATATTATGTCGCAAAAAATGCGGTGGTCGTCATTGTCGGTGATGTAAGCAAGTCACAAGCACAGCAGTTAGCCACACGGTTAACTGTTCATCTTAAAAGTGGAGAAGCAGCTCCTGAATTGCCGGTTGTGAGTTCATTTAATCAGGATAAAGAGATCGTTTTACCGTTTCCATCCTCACAAACCACAATCATGATGGGACAAGTCGGCATCAGCCGTGATGACCCTGATTATTTCCCGCTCTATGTTGGTAATCATATTTTGGGAGGGAGTGGTTTAGTCTCCATTTTGAGTGATGAAGTACGAGAAAAGCGTGGATTAACGTATGGGGTTTATAGTTATTTTAGCCCTATGCAACAATCCGGGCCTTATGTGTTTGGCATGCAGACTCGCAACGATCAAACTGAGCAAGCCCTTAAGGTTCTGAAAGATACATTAAATAAGTACATCAAAAACGGACCATCACAAGCACAGCTAACAGCGGCTAAGCAAAATATTACCGGTGGATTTGCATTGAGAGTGGATAGTAATAGCAAGATCGCTGATTATCTTTCTATGATAGGCTTTTATAACTTGCCACTGGATTATCTGGATAGCTTTAACGATAAGATTAATGCTGTCACCGTGGCGGATATAAAAGAGGCGTTCAAACGACGCGTTCACGCAGACAACATGTTAACGGTATTAGTGGGTGGCGAAACAGAATAATAAGGCTAGAACGAATTCGCTGAGAATTATCGGTGGCGTTTGGCGAGGTAGAAAACTCACCTTCCCAGAAGTCGATGGATTGAGACCTACTAGTGATCGTACGAGAGAAACGATATTTAATTGGTTGCAGCCGTCTATGGGGGGCAGTCGTTGTCTCGACCTGTTTGCAGGTAGTGGTGCATTAGGTTTCGAAGCGGCATCAAGAGGTGCTGCAGAAGTGGTGTTGATAGAAAATAACCAACAGGCTTTTTTGCAGCTTAAGCAGAATGCAGACACGCTGAAGGCGTCAAACTGTGTTATCAAAAACAGTTCGGCAAATCAGGCCATCATCGAATCAACAATACCTTTTGATATCGTGTTTATTGATCCGCCATACCAGGCAGATTTATGGACCGATACAGCGGAAAATTTAGTGTCACAAGGGATTTTAAGTCAGGGGGCATTAATATATTTGGAATATCCTGCCAAGCAAGATATGCCGATATTACCCACTTCATGGCATTTATTGAAAGAAAAAAAAGCAGGTGATGTAAAATACTGCTTATTTGAATTTCATGCTGGAGAACAAGATTGAGTACCGTTGCGATATACCCAGGTACGTTTGATCCTATTACATACGGGCACATTGATCTCATTAAGCGTGCTTCACCATTATTTGAACGCATTATTGTGGCTGTGGCAATTAATCCGGGAAAGCAACCCATGTTCAGTCTCGATGAACGCGTGGAGTTAGTGAAAAAAGCGACGCTGGGTATTGAGAATGTTGAGGTAAGTGGATTTAAAGGCCTGCTGGTGAATGAAGCATTGAGTATGGGCGCAAATGTTATCATTCGTGGTTTGCGGGCCGTCTCAGATTTTGAGTATGAATTGCAATTGGCCACAATGAATCGCCGAATGCAATCAAAAGTAGAAACGTTATTTCTCACTCCAGCAGAGAATTTGAGCTTTGTCTCTTCAACACTGGTAAAAGAAATTGCTGTATTAGGTGGTGATGTCTCTGAATTTGTTGCGCCTTGTGTTCAAGAAGCCTTGAAACGCAAATTGCCGGCCCAAGACTAAGCACGCTAAAATAATATTATAAAGTTACTGGAGTAAACCATGTCGCTGTTTATCACTGATGAATGTATTAACTGTGATGTCTGTGAACCAGAATGTCCTAATGGAGCTATTTCTCAAGGTGCTGAAATCTATGAGATAGATCCCGATTTGTGTACGGAATGTGTGGGTCATTTCGATACACCACAATGTGTTGAAGTCTGTCCGGTGGATTGTATTCCTAAAGATCCGGATAACGAGGAAACACATGATCAGCTGTATGCAAAATATGAAACATTGATGGCGGCGGGAAAATAACACTGAATTATTTCCACGCAATCTCCACGAAATAAAAGCAGCTGATTTAGCTGCTTTTATTTTTTAGCTAAGCAAAACGACAGATTATTTTGAGCCCTGCTCCTGCTGAGTTATGCTTAGCGCTTTTCAAGTCCCTGATTTAAAGAGAATCCATGCAAAACGAATATCATCCCGACCAAGTAGAATCCGCTGCACAGCAATATTGGCAGGAAAATAATAGCTTCCATGTTGTTGAAGATACGTCTAAAGAAAAATTCTATTGTTTGTCGATGTTTCCCTATCCAAGTGGACAACTGCATATGGGACATGTGCGTAATTACACCATAGGTGATGTTATTTCACGCTACCAGCGCATGCAGGGAAAAAATGTCTTACAACCGATGGGCTGGGACGCATTTGGTTTACCCGCAGAAAATGCTGCGATTAAAAATAATGTGGCGCCGGCAGCATGGACATACCAAAACATTGATTATATGCGTGGTCAGCTACAACGTTTAGGACTTGGTTATGACTGGCAGCGTGAATTAGCCACTTGCACACCTCAATACTATCGTTGGGAACAATGGTTATTCACCCGATTGTTTGAAAAAGGACTCGTTTACAAGAAAACGGCGGCCGTGAACTGGTGTCCTCATGATGAAACGGTATTGGCCAACGAACAGGTCATTGATGGCTGTTGCTGGCGTTGTGATACCAAAGTAGAGCGTCGTGAGATTCCGCAATGGTTTATGAAAATTACTGACTATGCAGATCAGTTACTTGCGGATCTGGATCAGCTTGATGGCTGGCCTGACCAGGTGAAAACTATGCAGGCAAACTGGATTGGTCGCTCAGAAGGGGTGCAGATTCAATTTGATATGGTCGGTGCAGAAGACAAATTAGAGGTCTATACCACACGTCCAGATACATTGATGGGTGTCAGTTATCTCGCTGTCGCAGCTGAGCATCCTCTCGCGCTCAAAGCGGCGAATGATAATCCTATTTTGCAAACATTCATCGATGAGTGCCGCAAAATGGAAACGTCTGAAGCCGCCATGGAAACAGCAGAGAAAAAGGGTGTTGATACCGGCTTATTGGCTATTCATCCGGTAACGGGAGAGCAGGTACCGGTATGGGCGGCTAATTTTGTATTAATGGGGTATGGAACCGGTGCCGTAATGTCGGTACCAGCTCATGACCAGCGTGACTTTGAATTTGCACAAAAATACCAGTTGCCCATCAAACAGGTCATTAAACCGTTAGATGAACAGGATATTGATTTAACAAAAGCCGCCTTCACTGATAAAGGTGAGCTGATTAATTCTAAGCAATTTGATGGATTAAAAGCACAAGAAGCGTTTGATGCTATTGCTGATTTTCTGGTCAGCCAGAATAAAGGTGAACGTCAGGTAAATTACAGACTTCGCGACTGGGGTGTGTCTCGTCAGCGTTATTGGGGGACGCCAATACCAATCATCAACTGCGATGACTGTGGCCCTGTGGCTGTACCAGAGCAGGACTTACCTGTTGTGTTACCTGAAGATGTGACTGTAGATGGTTCAGGTTCACCAATTAAATCCATGCCTGAGTTTTATGAGTGCACTTGCCCTAAATGTGGCAAACCCGCACATCGTGAAACCGATACCTTTGATACTTTCTTTGAATCATCCTGGTATTTTGCACGTTTTGCCTGCCCTGATAATACCGAAGCTATGCTGGATGAAAGGGCGGATTATTGGCTGCCTGTCGATCAATATATTGGTGGTATTGAGCATGCAGTTTTACATTTATTGTATGCACGATTTTTCCATAAACTCATGCGTGACGAAGGCTTAATCTCTGGTGACGAGCCATTTAAAAATCTGTTAACACAGGGCATGGTGCTGAAAGATGGCGCCAAAATGTCAAAATCCAAAGGTAATACCGTCGATCCGCAGGCGCTGATTGATCAGTATGGTGCCGATACTTCACGTCTATTTATGATGTTTGCTGCACCACCAGAAATGTCACTGGAATGGTCTGATAAAGGTGTGGATGGTGCCAACCGCTTCCTCAGACGTTTATGGCGAGCCGTGGCTGAACATGTTGAACAAGGCATTGTTAAGCAAGGTGAATTGTCTGATTTACCAGAAGCCTCGCAGGCCTTACGCCGTCAGACACATCAAACGTTAGCAAAAGTAACGGATGATATTGGTCGTCGTCATACATTTAATACGGCTATTGCCGCCGTTATGGAATTAATGAACAGCTTGACTAAATTAAATGATGATAGTGAACAAGCACGTGCAGTGATGCAGGAAGCTCTGGAGATGGTCGTCTTGATGTTATCGCCCATCACTCCGCACATTTGTCATCATTTATGGCAAACTCTGGGACATGAAGAGGCCATTCTGAACGTGTCTTGGCCATTGGTTGATGAGGCAGCATTGAAGCAAGACAAAATTGATTTAATGGTGCAGGTGAATGGGAAGTTACGCTCGAAAATCTCAGTTGCTGCAGATGCCGAACAAAAGCAGGTAGAGGCCGTAGCATTTGCTGATGAAAATGTTCAGCGTTACACAGAAGGTAAAGAGATTCGTAAGATCATTCTGGTTCCAGGCCGTTTATTGAATATTGTGGTTGCCGGCTAACATAAGGATAAAAAAATGAATCGTGTAATGATGAGTTTGATGACTGGTGTGTTGATGTTGACCTTAACAGCATGCGGTTTTCAATTGCGTGGTGAAGCCAATGTGCCAGAAACACTCAAAACCATCTATATTCAAGGATTGAACATACGACAAGATTCATTCGGCTTGCAATTAAAACGTGCCATGACGCGTAACGGCATTCATGTACTGGATACTTATCGAGAAGGTGCAGCCGTGATGACGGTCGTGGAAAATGTGTTTGATCAGAATGTGTTGTCTGTTGGTTCAGATGCCAAAGTGACAGAGTATGAGTTAGAAACCCGTTTTTCTTTCAAAGTCTCTTCGCCTGACGGTGAACCTATGAGTGATGTGATTACGGTTCAAGCTAGACGCGATTATCAGTTTGACCGTAATCAGCTATTAGCGATGAGTGAACAACAAGCCGTCATCCGAGATGATTTGAATAAACAGATGGTTCAGAATGTGCTGAGACGACTATCAGTAATGAAGTAAACAATGCGGATAAGACTCGAACAGTTAAACACTCATTTATCGGCTTCACTCAACCCTGTTTACCTCTTATTTGGTGAAGAAGCATTACTGATTGAAGAGGCCGCTGATACCATTCGTCAACAGATTCGTCAGGCCGGTGCTAATGAGCGGGAAGTCTGGAATATTGAAGGACGTTTCGACTGGTCTCAGATTAAATGGCAAGAGCAGAGTCTCTCTTTATTTGCCAGCCAGCGACTGATCGAAATTCGCCTGCCATCCGGTAGTCCAGGTAAAGAGGGGGGGGAAGCATTGAGGAAATTTGCTTCCAATCCTCCGCAGGATACGACGCTATTAATCATCAGTGGCAAAATTGATGCGCGCTCACAGAAAGCCAAGTGGTTTACCGAACTGGACAAGTTAGGTGTCACTATTCCTGTCTGGCCAGTTGCCTTAGCTCAACTCCCTCAATGGGTGAGTCAACGCATGCAGGCCAAAGGCTTAAAAAGTGATCCTAAAATCGCTACCTTGATTGCTGAACGCGTAGAGGGCAATTTATTTGCGGCCGCACAAGAAATCGAAAAGTTGTCTTTACTGAGTCTTGATGGGCAGATTGATGAAGCCTTAGTATTAGCCTCCGTAGCTGATAATGCTAAGTTTGAGGCATTTGGTCTGATGGATGCTGTGTTTGCAGGACAGCATGCACGAATCCCACGTATACTATCTCGTCTACGCGCAGAAGGTATTGATATTCTGGCTGTTTTCTCCGCTGTCAGTTGGTCACTGCAACGCGTGGTCGATATGTCAGCGCAATGGGCTTCTGGTGAGTCTTTGGAACGTGTCTTTGCCTCTCAAAAACCGCCGGTATGGGATAAAAATAAAGCGGTAATGCGACAAGCCATAGAGCGCTACAGCCATACCCGCTGGCAATCTTTTTTGCAGCAAATGTCTGATATTGATCAAGCAGCAAAAGGTATGACTAAACACTGTCCATGGCGTCTCCTGGAAACACTCTGTTTAGGCGCTTCGGGCATCGATATACCAACAAAAATATTGGAAAGGAGTGCTTAATTGAACATCGCTGATTATATGCACACATTAGGTCGGCAAGCGCGGTCAGCCAGCCGCAAACTGGCGAGTGCAGGTACAGATATTAAGAATCGTGCTTTATTGGCCATTGCTACTGATATTCGTGCGAATGCCGAATCATTAAAGCAAGAAAATGAGCGTGATTTGAAAGCTGGACAAGACAAAGGCCTCGATGCTGCTTTGCTGGACAGACTGACATTGACAGATGCTCGCATTGAATCGATGGCTGAAGGCCTGGAACAAATAGCAGCATTGCCTGATCCTGTGGGGGAAGTGAGCGAAATGACTTATCGTCCTTCAGGTATTCAATTAGGCAAGATGCGTGTACCGCTCGGTGTGGTTGGTATCATTTATGAATCTAGGCCGAATGTGACAGCGGATGCGGCGGCGCTGTGCTTGAAGTCCGGTAATGCGACCATATTACGCGGCGGTAGTGAAGCTATTCACTCGAATCAGGCCATTGCGGCATGTATTCAACGAGGTCTAAACCTGGTCGGTTTACCCGAGACAGTGATTCAAGTGGTGGAAACGACGGACCGCGAGGCTGTAGGCGCCCTGATTACCATGTCAGAGTATGTGGATGTCATTGTACCCAGAGGTGGTAAGGGGCTGATTGAACGTATCAGTCAAGACGCCAGAGTACCTGTGATTAAACACCTTGATGGTATTTGTCATGTGTATATAGATAAAGGCGCAGATCTGGATATGGCTGAAAACATCGCCTTGAATGCCAAATGTCACCGCTACGGCGTATGCAATGCCATGGAAACACTCTTGGTCGCCGCTGATGAAGCCAATGCCATGTTGCCTCGCCTAGCAGTCAAATATGCTGAAGAAGGCGTTGAGTTGCGAGGCTGTGAGCGCACTCTGGAGATTTTACCTGACATCAACAAAGCGACAGCAGAAGATTGGGATACGGAATATCTGGCGCCTATCTTGTCAATTAAAATTGTTGAAGATATTGATGCGGCAATAGCACATATCAATACGCATAGTTCAGGTCATACGGAGTCGATCATTACTCAAGATTATCAGCGCTCAAGACAATTCCTGGCCGAAGTCGATTCAAGTTCTGTGATGGTGAATGCGTCAACTCGCTTTGCAGATGGCTTTGAATATGGTCTCGGAGCGGAAATCGGTATTTCGACAGATAAAATTCATGCACGTGGACCAGTAGGACTTGAAGGGTTAACGTCACAAAAATGGATAGTATTAGGTAGTGGCCAAATCAGAAAATAAACCAGCCATAGGGATGTTAGGGGGGACTTTTGACCCTGTGCATTTTGGGCATTTACGCACTGGCTTGGATGTTGTCGAGCAGTTGAATCTGGATCACTTACGTTTGATACCGTGTGCCATTCCACCTCATCGTATCGAACCTGTTGCCACGGCAAAACAACGGCGGATGATGCTGGAACTGGCGATTAAGAATCACCCGAAACTGGTTGTCGATGATCGTGAGTTAGGCAGAGATGGACCATCTTATAGCGTGGATACTTTGCTCAGTTTGCGAGAAGATTTTCCAGACAATCCGCTGTTTATATTGATGGGGACGGATGCCTTTTGTAGCTTGCCAAGCTGGTCTCGCTGGCAACAGATTATTGAGCTAGCCCATATTGTGGTGATGCAGCGCGCAGACGAAGCCTTGTTGATGAGCGATGAGTTACAAACATTTTATGAAACTCATCAGGCTCAAAAACAAGACAGTCAATTAAGTGCTGGGAAAATCTGGTCAGTATCGGTGACACAAATGTCAATTTCGGCCACAGCGATTCGTGATGCATTAGAGCAGGGACGAGATGTACGCTACCTCTTGCCTGATGCGGTCATCAGTTTAATTGAGCAATTAGGCCTCTACCCGTCAGCTGCTGCTTCTAGAACCAATGGATAATTTGTTTTTTGTGCTCTCCAAGCTAGTGTGGGGATTGCTTAGCCCTACCAGTCTGATGGTTTGGCTGCTCCTGGTGGTCACATTGCTTTTATGGCTTAACTATATCCGCGTAGCTAAGCGCTTATTACTATTGATGAGCCTGATTGGATTTATCGTGATGGGCTATCCGGTCGGTGATTATTTAATGTATCCGCTGGAGAGTCGTTTTGCTGCCCCTGAAAAGTTATCAGAACCATTTGACGGCATTATTATGCTGGGCGGCGCTGAGCAGCTAAAACTATCTGATAGTTGGCAAAAAGCGCAAGTAGGCGATGGCGCGGAACGTATTCTGCAAACTGCTGAGTTAGCCAGACTCTACCCCGACTTGCCAATTATTGTGTCGGGTGGCAGTAATTTGGTACAAAGACAAAATCTGGATAGTGATGGTCAAGTGTTTCAACAGTTGTTCTCACAAGCGGGTATCGATGCGTCACGGTTAGTTATCGAACCACAGGCACGGAATACTTATGAGAATTTCCAAAGGCTGAAACCATTACTCACGAAACCGGCGGGCACTTATGTTTTAGTCACATCCGCTTTTCATATGCCTAGAGCGGTTGGCATTGCTAAAAAACAACACATCAATGTGATCCCTTATCCGGTTGACTATAGAAGTAACCACGCCAACAACCGCTATTGGGATTTTGACTTACCAGCCCATCTTGCTGTGTTAGAAACAGCCTGGCATGAATGGTTGGGACTAACGGTTTATTTCCTGACCGGCAAAACACAAAGCTGGTTTCCGCAAGCGACTGTAAAGATTGATAAAACCGATGAATCAACACGTAATAATAAGGGATATTAAACAGCCCTTACGTTACACTATGTAGCAGATATATTAAATGGAGTGCCCAATGCAGGCAGAACAATTAAAACTACTCGTCATCGATGCGCTCGAAGACATTAAAGCAGAAGATATCCAAGTGCTGGATGTCAAAGAAATGACCGATGTGACAGATATTATGATTATCGCTACCGGTAAATCCAGCCGTCAGGTGAAAGCCTTGGCAAATGAAGTCGTCATGCAAGCGAAAGCGGCAGGTGTTCAACCTTTAGGAGTTGAAGGTGAAACGGTTGGCGAATGGGCGCTTGTAGATTTAGGTGATGTGATTACACACATCATGACGCCTCAAACACGTCTTACTTATAACCTTGAGAAATTATGGGCTGTACCTGCACAGAATGAAAAGGCGTCGGCTGAACAAGAATGAAGATAAATCTTGTCGCTGTTGGCAATAAAATGCCAGGTTGGGTAAGCGAGGGCTATGAAGAATACAGTAAGCGAATGCCAAGAGAGTGTGCACTTCAACTGACCGAAATCATGCCAGCTCGCCGTAGCAAAAATGCGCAGCCAGAACAGTGGAAGAGAGAGGAAGGTCAGCGGATTCTGGCTTCGATTGCTGATAACCATCATGCAGTTGCCTTAGAGGTGACGGGAAAGAGCTGGAGTACAGAAGACTTATCATTACATATGCAGCAATGGCTCAGTGATGGGCGTGACGTTGCCCTAATGATTGGTGGACCAGACGGTTTGGACCCCAGCTGTCTTCAGCGAGCGGACCAGAAATGGTCCTTATCCGCGTTGACCCTGCCTCATCCACTGGTTCGTATTGTACTGGCCGAACAGCTCTATCGGGCCTGGACCATCCTTCAAAATCACCCCTATCATCGTTCATGAACTTTCCATCTATTTATTTGGCATCGCGTTCACCTAGGCGACGCGAACTTTTGTTACAGATGGGTGTGGATTTTTCAGTCATTAATCCTGATATTGATGAATCTGTGCTGGAGAACGAACTCCCAATTGATTATGTGAGTCGTATAGCTAGATTGAAGGCTGAAGCGGGACGAGGCTTATTGTTAGCAGCTGACAGAAAGCCAGTACTGGCTGCAGACACCGCGGTAGTTATTGATAAAACGATTTTGGGTAAACCTCAAAATGACGAACAAGCTGCCAGTATGTTAAGAATGTTGTCAGGTAAAACACATCAAGTGATGACGGCAATTGCACTAACACGCGCTGACAGGTTGTGGACAGCTGTTTCAGTCAATAATGTTTGTTTCGCTGAATTGAGTGAACAGGATATTTTCTGGTACATCAAGACTAAAGAGGGTGTTGATAAAGCTGGTGGTTATGCGGTTCAGGGCTTAGCTGCATTATTTATCGAGCATATAGAAGGTAGTTATTCTGGCATTATGGGATTACCCATCAGGGAAACGGGGCAACTTTTATTAACAATGGATGACTGAATGTGAGTAGTGAAATATTAATCAACGTGACGCCGAGTGAAACTCGTGCAGCCGTAGTTGAAAATGGTCTACTTCAAGAAGTATTCATTGAGCGTAATGAATATCGAGGGCTAGTTGGGAATATATACAAAGGCAAAGTCTGTCGTGTCTTGCCTGGCATGCAAGCGGCTTTTGTAGAAATTGGCCTAGCAAGGGCCGCTTTTTTACATGTTTCAGATATTTCTATTCCCAAGGGCCAAACGGGGGATTTGAAAGAAGCGCCTAATGTTGAGCCAACTATTAGCAGTCTGTTGCGTGAAGGTCAGGAGATTCTGGTTCAGGTCATAAAAGACCCGATGGGAACAAAGGGCGCACGTCTGACAACACAGCTTTCTGTATCCTCGCGATATTTAGTTTATATGCCGGAAACTGAAGGGATTGGGGTTTCCTTAAAAATTGAAACTGAGCAGGAACGGGAACGGTTAAAAGCTTGCTTGATAAGCTTACTTGATGAAGGCGCTGGCGGTTATATTCTCCGCACAGCAGCAGAAGGCGTTTCAGAGGCAGAATTAGAAGCTGATCTGAAATTTCTTTATCGGTTGTGGGCAAAGCTGCAAGAACGCAAACAACTCGTTAAATGTGGTGACCCGCTTCATGAAGACTTATCACTTGCGATGCGCGCTTTACGTGATTTGTTTTCAGCAGATGTTGATCGGATTCGTATTGACTCTGAAGAGACCTTTCATAAAGCCGTGCACTTTGCTGAGGGATTTATGCCTGAATGTGCCGCTCGGCTTGAGCACTATAAAGGGGATTTACCCTTATTTGATTTATTCAGTGTAGAAGACGAAATTCAGAAAGCCTTGCAACGTAAGGTGCCCTTGAAGTCTGGTGGTTATCTGATTTTTGATCAAACCGAAGCGATGACAACGGTGGATGTGAATACAGGCGGCTTTGTTGGCCATAAAAATTTGGAAGAAACCATCTTCAAAACCAACTTAGAAGCTGCGCATGCCATTGCTCGTCAGTTACGTGTTCGTAATTTGGGTGGCATCATTATCATCGATTTCATTGATATGGAAGAAATTGGTCATCGTGAACAAGTGTTGCGTGCTTTGGAAAAAGCCATGCAATTAGATCGGGCTCGTCACAATATCAGTGCCGTGTCAGAGCTTGGACTGGTTGAAATGACACGTAAACGAACCCGAGAAAGTTTAGGCCATATTCTGTGTGAACCTTGCCCTTGCTGTGAAGGAAAAGGCTATACCAAGAACGTCGAGACGGTATGTTATGAAATCTTCCGGGAAATTGTTCGTGAGTCCAAGCAGTATGAGACAAAACAGTTTCTGATACTGGCGTCTCAAGATGTGATTGACCGATTGAATGATGAGGATTCAACCAAAGTGGCTGATTTAGAACACCATATTGGTAAACCTATATTATTCCAGTGTGAACCACAGTATGGACGTGAGCAGTTTAACGTCGTGCTGATGTAGGTATCTGATGCTAAAACGCAGCCTGCATATTGCCGGTCGGCAATTATTTTATCTCACCGCGATTTCTATTACGCTAGGACTTTTATTACTGATAACTGCTATCTGGCTGTCAGATCAGGTTGCCGAGCGAAAAGACGAAATTGCCAGCTGGGCGTCTCAGCAAAGCGGTTATCCTGTAGAAATCGAAAAAGCCGGATTATATTGGCTGGATCTGATTCCTAAACTGGAAATTCGTCAGGTAAAGGTCATGGCGAAACAAGGGAATACACCCATTTTCCAGGCCGGACAGATTTATCTGGCGGTGGATGTTTTTTCATCTATTCGTAGTGGCGAGCTGATGATTGCGGATGCCAGTATCCGTAATGCCAAAGTTAATGTTGAACATACAGCTGATGGTCAGTTCCGCGTTAAAGGCTATGAAAGTCAACCTCAGCAGGCGCTTAGCGAAGATAACATTCAAACAGTTTTTCATTGGTTAACGCGTCTTAAGCAGTCACAACTTTCCAATATTCAGGTTCAGTACAAAGATGAAAACGAACCCGCCTTAACTGGTTTATACACTATTGAACATGCTTCTCTGAGTTTTAACGATGAACAGCTTCTCGCTGAAGCCGATCTGAATTTACCCGATTCACTGGGCAATCACCTTAACTTATCTGCAACAGCACACATTGATAAAGCATTGAATGTGACTTCATGGCAGGGACAAGTACGTGTTGATGAAGTGTCTCTTGGGAGTCTTTTGAAAAAAAGAGCATACCGCGGCGCAAAGTTAGATGAAGGCCTATTATCGGCGACACTCAATGTACAGAAAGTAGATAATCAAGCCTTGCTGGCAGAACTTGAGCTTGAACTCTCAGACGCCACTTTGTCTTCATCTAAACCGGCTGATGAGTTCACCGAGGTCAGTCTTGAGCAACTTGTGGGACACTTTCAACTTGATTACACGGCTAATCAGTGGCAGGTGGAAGGTAAACAGATTCAAATCAGAATGGCTGGTGAAGATTGGCCAATCACAACGTTCGATGTAAAAAGTGAACAGAGTGGTGCATTGTCTGGATACGTTTCCTTTGTTCGTTTGAGTGACGTCACTGCAATGGCATTACTGATGAATGAAATGCCAGCAATATTAGTGAACACCAAACCCGCCGGGGATCTGCAGAATGTCGCTTTTGCATACACTCAGCAATCCGGGCTTGATGAACTTTCCATGAGTGCGAGTGGTGTATCTTTCTTACCTTGGCAGGATTACCCGGGGGCGAATGATGTCAGCTTTTCACTTGATAAGAAAAAATATAAAGGCACCTTGGAACTCAATAGTCGTGCAACGAGCATTTATGCGGATACTTGGCTGCCAGATTCTGTGTTGTTTGATTCAATTACAGGACAATTAACATGGCAGAATCAGGATGCGAGCTGGAGAGTAAATGCTGATGCTCTTCAAATATGGAATGATGATTTAAACATTCTTCTCAATGGTGAAATCCAGCAAGCCAATGGTATTACCGATACCAATCTCATACTAACCATACAAGACGTGGTTGTTAATACATGGCGGAATTATGTGCCGAAAAGAATTTTGCCAGCAGACTTTGAAGAATGGTCTGCAGATGCGTTCCGTCAAGGGATTATCCGGTCAGGTACGATAACGATGAAAGGGGATCCTTCAGCCTTTCCTTTTGAATCTGAACCCGAACGTGGCAGCTTCGATATGAAACTCAATGTTGAAGATGTTCAGTTACATTATGGCCCAGGTTGGCCGGACATTATGCATGTCAATGGCACAGTTGAAGGGCAAGGCAATAACTTATTAATCCAGAGTGAGTCAGGTCAAATAGCGGGTTTTAACTTTAATAAAGTCACCACTACTATCAGTAATCTCGTTAAGAGTAATCCGATTTTGAAAGTCAGTGGCCTGTTAAATGGTTCAACCAGTAACGCTTTGGCTTTCCTAAAACAAAGCCCGTTAAAGTCACGCTTTGGCAGTATAGATGATTGGCTTCAGGCTAAGGGTAGCAGCGATATTCAACTGGATTTAACGGTGCCATTAGTTGATCCTGATAGTGCGCAGGCTAAAGGCTATGTCAGTTTTAATCAAAGCCAGTTAATAACAAAGGCCATTACTGGACTTGAAGTAAATAAGATTAATGGCCGTCTTTTTTTCAGTAATAATGGTGTATCAGCAGATAAAATTACCGCGACAGCGTTTGATGAACCCATAGAGATAAATGCAAAAACCGAACAAGATAAAACCTATATTGATATTAATGGCAGAGTCGCAGTATCAACGCTTAATCAGCACTGGCCCGGTACTGTGCCTGCATTTGTTACGGGTGAAAGTGACTATCTGACAGGAATTACCGTTAGTGAGCCAAGCCCGGGTGAGTTTGAGCTCAACGTCTCATTGCGTACTGATCTGCAAGGAATAAGCATTGATGCGCCCGAACCATTAGGAAAATCAGCATCGCTACCGGTTCGGCTGCAAGCGGCAATACAAGAAAAAGACGATGGAATGCTGTACACCATCAGTTATAGTGATTGGCTGAATGCTGCTATTCATTCCAATGCAGGTAAGTCGTTGTCGGGTCAAATTAAGCTTGGCGGACAATCAGCAGGTACCAATGTTAATGGCTTGCAACTGACGGGCAATATAGAAATGCTTGATATTCAACCTTGGCTGGATTGGCAGGAATCTTTGCCGGACACGACGAATGCGTCAGCGCTTGACCTGATTGACGGTATTGATTTGACCTTATCAAAGGTATTCATCACAGATCAGGTGATAAACCATCTTCAACTCTCGGGTCAACATACGAGCTCTGACTGGCAGTTCGATTTGAACTCGCCTCAGATAAAAGGTCGGGTATCGATTCCAAAACAGATAAACAACCAGACGCCACTTAATATCAATCTTGATTATCTGAACTTACAAGTTGCGAATGAACAAGCAGATGATGAGACGAGGGAAGATAAAAAGGCAGCATTGTGGCCAGCAATACAATTAGCGATACGCTCCCTTAAGATTAATGATCTTGATTTAGGTCAACTGACACTTCAGGGTGAAGCCTCACCGAATCAATGGCGGATGAAAAATGCTGAGTTATCATCGAAAGTCATGCGTGCCTCCGCTACAGGTGATTGGCTGCAGACTGAATCTGACGATACAAGTCATTTTATTGTGAATGTAGAAAGTGATGATCTGAGAGCTCTGCTGGCACACCTTAATTATCAGGAAGTGATCGCAGCCAGACAAGTCAAAATCGATGCGGATCTGAACTGGAATGCGGATCCTATGTCTTTTACTCGCCAACAATTGAATGGACAACTGGATTTGTCTGTCGGACGGGGAAGTTTACTTGAGGTGGAGCCGGGCGCTGCTGGCAGAATTTTTGGGCTGTTAAGTATTGCGGCGATTCCACGTCGCTTATCATTGGATTTTAGTGATTTGTTTGGCGGCGGCTTTGATTTCAGTAGTATTAAAGGTGATTTTCAGTTTAATAATGGTATCGCCTCAACGAAAGATTTAACCATGCAAGGTGATTCAGCGGTTATTGAAATGAAAGGCCCGATCGATCTGGTTAATCAAACTTACAACCAAGTAGTCAAAATTACGCCTAAAGTGTCATCAACCTTACCTATCGCTGGTGCAGTAGCGGGTGGCCCTGTTGGCCTCGGAGTGGGGACGGCTATCTTACTGTTCGATAAAATTGCTGGCAGTGTTCTGGATAGGGATGTGATTAACTTAATTAGCTACAGTTATCAGTTAACGGGACCCTGGAACGACCCTAAACTCAATGTCGTGAATCCAGCTCAGCAATAGAATCTGATATCATGTGTTTATCTTAAATAACCGATGATTCTGTATTAATGAGCGCTTCGATTCCCGAGCAAGTACAACAGCAACTCCTGCTTCCTGTTGGTTTAACGGATAACGATCTGGAAAATGCATTAGCTACAACCATGACGGCTGGTGTTGACTATGCCGATTTGTATTTCCAACAATCCAGACAAGAAAACTGGGTGCTGGAAGATGGCATTATCAAAGATGGTGGTTATCATCTTGAACAAGGTGTGGGTGTCCGAGCCTGTAGCGGTGAGAAAACCGGTTTTGCCTATTCCGATGATTTGGTTTTGCCGGCTTTACAAAAAGCAGCCAAGGCAGCTCAAGCTATTTCAAGACAAGGCTCTCAACAATCCGTAGCTGTCTGGAAAAAACAGCAATCCCCAATACTGTACACCCCAGATGATCCCATTCTTGCCTTAACCGTGACTGAAAAACTCAACTTATTACGAGAAGCCGACGCTGCAGCAAGAGCGGCCGATCCTCGAGTTAAACAAGTCAGTGTTAGCCTGGCTGGTGGCATTGACACGGTCCTGATTGCGGCGAGTGATGGTACGTATGCCACCGATATCAGACCGCTTGTACGCATGAATGTCAGCGTGATTGTTGAGCACAATGGTCGACGCGAACGCGGCAGTGCTGGTGGTGGACGACGGATGGATTATCGTTATTTTCAACAAAATAACCTTGCTGTTAACTATGCAAAAGAAGCCGTCAGATTAGCGTTAGTGAACCTAGAGGCGGTGGCTGCACCTGCTGGAACGATGCCTGTCGTACTAGGTAGTGGTTGGCCAGGTGTTTTATTACATGAAGCTGTTGGTCATGGCTTAGAAGGCGATTTTAACCGCCGTGGTACATCTACCTTCTCAGGCAAGATGGGCGAGCAAGTGGCTTCGCCTTTATGTACCGTGGTAGATGATGGTACGTTGCCATCACGCAGGGGCTCACTCAATGTTGATGATGAAGGGGTTGAAACGCAATTCACCACACTCATCGAAAAGGGCAAGCTGACCGGATACATGCAGGACAAACATAATGCCCGTCTGATGGGCAAAGCAAGTACGGGGAATGGGAGGAGAGAATCCTATGCGCATTTGCCGATGCCACGTATGACAAATACGTACATGTTACCTGGTGACCACAAAGCGGAAGAAATCATTGCTTCTGTTGAGAAAGGTATTTACGCCGTTAATTTTGGTGGTGGTCAGGTCGATATTACGTCTGGCAAGTTTGTTTTCTCTACCAGTGAAGCCTATCTCATTGAAAACGGTAAAGTTACTACACCGGTAAAAGGGGCAACACTTATTGGGAATGGACCAGAGGTCATGCAACGTATATCCATGGTCGCCGATGATTTAGAACTAGATACTGGCGTTGGTAATTGTGGTAAAGAAGGACAGAGTGTGCCTGTCGGTGTGGGACAGCCCACCCTGAAAATTGACGCACTGACTGTCGGTGGAACAGCTTAGATTTAGAAAAAATGATGGAAAAAAAACATAAAGCAGTCGCCCTGATTTCAGGTGGCCTGGATTCCATGCTCGCCGTTCGGGTCATGCAGGAACAAGGTATTGAAGTAGAGGGTATTAATTTTTATACCGGTTTTTGTGTCGAAGGCCATACTCACGCCATTCGTAATCAAGACAAAGATAAACAAAAACGAAACAATGCACTCTGGGTGGCTGAACAACTCGGCATTAAATTACACATCGTAGATGTCATAGAAGAATACAAAGACGTTCTATTGAATCCTAAGCATGGTTATGGGGCCAATATGAACCCATGCCTCGATTGTAAAATATTTATGGTGAGTAAAGCGGTCGAGTGGATAAAAGAAAATCATCACAATGGCTTTGATTTCATCATCACTGGAGAAGTGATTGGTCAACGTCCCATGTCGCAGCGTAAATCGACTATGCCAATTATCTCTGAAGAGTCTGGCGCTGATGACTTACTACTCAGACCATTGTGTGCCAAAAATCTGCCTGAGACTTTACCTGAGCGAGAAGGTTGGGTCGATCGTAGCAAGCTTTATGGCTTTCATGGACGCAATAGAAAACCTCAGATAGCTTTAGCGAAAGAGTTTGGCTTGACGGATTTTGCTAGTCCGGCAGGTGGTTGTTGTTTCCTGACAGATAAAAGCTATTCAGATAAGTTGGTCGACTTATGGAAAGCACGCAATAGCAGAGAATATGAAATGGACGATATTATGCTGCTGAAAGTGGGCAGACATATTCGCCCCAGTGCAGAATTTAAGCTGATAATCGCGCGTGATGCCGGTGAAAGTAAGTTTCTGGAAGGTTATCGAAAAGAATTTATCAGTATTCACGCCCTCAGCCACAGTGGTCCTATGGCATTGGTTGACGGTAAATTGGATGAAGAACAATATGAGCTTGCAGCCGGTATTGTTGCGCGTTTTGGACAGGGGCGTATGGCGGATGAGGTAGAACTTGATATCGCTTTACCAAAACAAGGAAATTTACAGATAAAAACGCCTCCACTCTCTGCCGAACAGGTTTTACAGGAGTGGTATGTGTGAGTAAGCAGACCTTAGATGCTCGTAAGATGCTATGTCCATTACCTGTCATCAAAGCCCAGAATCAGATTAAACAGATGAGTCATGGGGATGAACTGGATGTGATCTGTACAGATCCAGGTGCTTTACACGATATACCGGCGTGGGCACGAATTAATGGTCATGAAGTCATCGCCACGCAACAGAATAATGATGAACTTATTATTACGGTTCGAGTTGGTGCATAGCACCAATATTGTGCAGTAGTGAGTTGGTATGCACTATTTAGGTGCCTGTCGCTGGTGCGAATGCACCTAAATAGTTGATTTTTTTATGTAGTAAAAGTTGGCGTGATTTCTGCTGTATTGTGTCGCGTGTTTAGTTTGCACTAAGAAAAGTGCAGTTTATAAAAATTGGAGAAGTTAAATGTCAGTCGAAAATGTGCTTCAAATGATCAAAGATGAGGATGTCAAATTTGTTGACTTCCGTTTCACCGATACGCGTGGTAAAGAGCAACATGTTTCTTATCCTGCACACACTATTGAAGAAGATACCTTCACAGAAGGCGCAATGTTCGATGGCTCTTCTGTTGCTGGATGGAAAGGTATTAATGAATCAGACATGATTTTAATGCCGGATCCTGAAACAGCAGTGATGGATCCATTTATGGATGACAACACGTTGATTATCCGTTGCGACATCGTTGAACCTGCAACAATGCAAGGTTACGAGCGTGACCCACGTAGTGTGGCAAAACGTGCAGAGGCTTACCTGCAATCGACAGGCCTTGGCGATACTGCTTTCTTCGGTCCTGAACCAGAATTTTTCATCCTGGATGATGTTCGTTGGGGCAGTGACATGTCAGGATCATTCTTTAAAGTCGACTCAGATGAGTCTGCTTGGAATACTGAAAAAGTCTTTGCTGACGGTAACAAAGGTCACCGTCCAAAAGTAAAAGGCGGCTATTTCCCTGTACCACCTGTTGACTCTCTTAATGATATTCGTGCAGCAATGTGCTTGACTATGGAAGAAATGGGCTTATCAGTTGAAGTTCATCACCATGAAGTTGCCACTGCTGGTCAGTGCGAAATTGGTGTTAAATTCAATACCTTAGTCAAAAAAGCGGATGAAGTTCAAGCGCTGAAATATGTTGTACATAATGTGGCTCATGCCTACGGCAAAACAGCGACATTCATGCCAAAACCAATCGTCGGTGATAACGGTAGTGGTATGCACGTTCACCAATCGTTCTCAAAAGATGGTGAAAACCAATTCACTGGTAACAAATACGGTGGCTTATCAGAAACAGCACTGTACTACATCGGTGGTATCATCAAACATGCTCGTGCACTGAATGCCTTTACCAACGCATCAACAAACAGCTACAAACGTCTTGTTCCTGGTTTTGAAGCGCCAGTTATGTTGGCTTACTCTGCACGTAACCGTTCTGCGTCAATCCGTATTCCTTTTGTAAACAATCCTAAAGGTCGTCGTATTGAAGTGCGTTTCCCTGATCCAACAGCGAATCCGTACCTGGCATTCTCGGCAATGTTGATGGCTGGCTTAGATGGTATTAAAAACAAAATCCATCCTGGTGATGCGATGGATAAAGATCTGTATGACTTACCAGCAGAAGAAGCAGCAGAAATTCCAACAGTATGTCACTCACTGGATCAAGCACTTGATTCACTAAGTGAAGACCGTGCTTTCTTAACAGAAGGTGGTGTATTTACTGATGATATGATTGATGCTTACATTGCATTAAAAATGGAAGAAGTTACACGTATCCGTATGGAAACTCATCCAGTGGAATACGACTTGTACTACAGTGTTTAATCACTTATGTGATGAAGCTAACAAAAAAGCGCCTTTCGGGGCGCTTTTTTTATATCTGTGAGTTGCGGTAAATTCCACAGTGGAATATGCTGAGCGAATGAGAGTTATATACCTGATTTTCTTCTTATTATTCAGCACGCAAGGGCTAACAGCAATTTATCGCTGGGTAGATCCCAGCGGAACAGTTGTTTTTTCTGATGAAGAAAGACCAGGTGCTGAGCTCATTGAACTTCCTGCATCAACGACATACTCCTCTCCCGATGTTGAGCCTGTCACGTCAATGAATGAAAACGTCGAACAGGACACGTCACCGGTTCCAGACTATCAACTATCCATCACTGCGCCAGCAGCTAATGAGAGTATCTGGGTCAACGATGGAGATGTCACAGTGACCTTAAGCGTGGAGCCTGCTTTGAGCCAGGAAAGAGGTGATGGTATTCAGCTATTTCTTGATGGACAAACTGTAGGTGAGCCCCAGACCACATTAACCTATCAGTTCAGTAACCTCAGCAGGGGCTCGCATGAGCTTGTGGCCAAGCTTATTGATGCTAATGGTCAAGAGTTGCTTAGCGAAAGTATTGTATTCCATCTGCACCGGGCATCTAAACTCAACAATTCTTCAGCAAATTGAAGCATTTCTGTATGCACTTCTCTGGTGCATAAAAGAGATACAATTAAGTGGTGTCAATGAGTTGTTCGAGGACAACTTAACCTTGTTTCTATAGCAATCAATAGCTTAACTTTAAACATTTTGATAGTGCTCAAATGTGGAGCGTTTTTTGCTATCAAATTACGCATGAATATGAGTGTTACCACTATGAGTCACAATACTTTCAACAGCAATGATGTATTGGAAAGTTTATCTACTTCCGTGCTGATCTTAGATTCAGCTTTACGGGTTAGTTATATCAACACAGCAACTGAAATTTTATTTGAAATTAGCCAGCGCCAAGCTGAAAACATTCCTCTACAAACCCTACTTCCAGGCGAAAAAAAGCTTTTTAAATCACTTGAACGAGTGGTATCCACAGGTCAAGCTTTGATTGAGCGTGAAGTCCATTTGTTTTTGCCGGCCAGCGGTGAAGTACTTGTAGATTGCTCTATTAAGGTACTGGATACAGATGATTCTTATGTCATTCTTGAACTTGCATTACTTGATTATCAACAAAGGATCAGTAGGGATGAAAATCTTCACACTCAACAGCAAGTCGTGCGTGGCCTTGCCCATGAAATAAAAAACCCATTAGGCGGTTTACGTGGTGCGGCACAATTACTTGAGAGACAGCTAGACTCTGAAGATTTAAAAGAATACACACGTATCATTATCACGGAAGCGGATCGTCTACAGAACTTGATGAACAGAATGCTGGGACCAAATCAGCAACCTGAGAAACGACATACCAACATTCATGAAATTCTTCAGCATGTTCGCCAATTGGTGGATATTGAAGTTGATGAACGACTTAAGTTTAAGATTGATTATGACCCGAGTATTCCAGATCTTTTCGCTGATTTTGACCAGCTGATTCAGATTTTTCTCAATATTGTGAGAAATGCTGTTCAAGCTATGCATGGCGTAGGTTTAATTATCCTTCGGACCCGGATACAGCGAAATATCACCATTGAAAAACAATATTACCGTTTAGGGGTGTTAGTTGAGGTTGAAGACAATGGCCCTGGCATCCCCGAATCTCTTCAAGATAGTTTGTTTTATCCCTTAGTTACTGGAAGAGCTGATGGAACAGGACTTGGGTTGTATTTGGTACAGAACTTAGTGCAACGCAATGGTGGAACAGTCAGTTGCTCCAGCAAAGTTGGACAAACTATTTTTTCCGTAACATTTCCTTTGGAGTTTGGACGTGAGCGCTAGCAGAGCGATAGCTTGGATTGTTGATGATGACCGATCAATTCGGTGGGTTTTACAAAAAGCATTGGAAGTGGTTGATATTACAGTTCGCGCTTTTGAAACCGGTGATATCGCACTTAATGAGCTAAAACAAGGTCGTGAACAAAGACCGGATGTATTAATCAGCGATATCAGAATGCCTGGTATTGATGGTCTTGAACTTCTATCTGAAATTAAAGAACGCTACCCAGAGTTACCGGTGATCATTATGACGGCCTATTCTGATTTGGATAGTGCCGTATCTGTATACGAAGGTGGGGCGTTTGAATATTTACCCAAACCATTTGATGTTGATGAGGCGGTTGAGCTAGTCCAACGTGCCATCAGTCATAGTCGTGAACAGAATAGCGAGCCCGCTGAAAATGTAAATATCGGCACAGATATTGTTGGTGAAGCTCCTGCAATGCAGGAGGTTTTTAGAGCGATCGGACGACTGGCGCGTTCAAATATCACCGTCATGGTGAATGGGGAGTCAGGAACAGGGAAAGAATTAGTTGCTCAAGCACTGCATCGTCATAGCCCGAGAAAGCATGGTCCTTTCATTGCTTTAAACATGGCTGCAATCCCCAAAGAGCTACTCGAATCAGAATTGTTTGGGCATGAAAAAGGGGCCTTCACCGGCGCGCATGTCCAGCGAAAAGGTCGGTTTGAACAAGCTAATGGCGGTACCTTATTCCTAGACGAAATCGGGGATATGCCCATCGAGCTACAAACACGACTCTTGCGGGTGCTATCGGATGGTGAGTTTTTCCGGGTTGGTGGACACAGTGCAGTAAAAGTAGATGTTCGAATCATTGCCGCAACCCATCAAAATCTTGAAAAGCTGGTTGAGCGAGGCGATTTCCGTGAAGATTTATTTCATCGACTGAATGTTATTCGAATTCATATTCCATCACTTCGTGAACGTCGAGAGGATATTCCAGCTTTGGTCGCTTATTTTCTGAATAAGGCTGCTAAAGAACTAAATATGTCAACGAAATCAGTTGCAACTGATGTGGAGATGTATTTATCCCAATTACCATGGCCAGGAAATGTTCGACAATTAGAGAATACGTGTCGTTGGCTGACGGTTATGTCACCTGGGCAAGTCGTTCAGATGGATGATTTGCCTGTCGAACTCTCTACAGAAACAATAGATGCCAATAATGGTAGACAAGGCGGTGACTGGCAACAGTTGTTCAGACAATGGGCAGCAAACAAGGCTTTGACTGGACAGGAAGGTGCACTGGCAGATGTTGTTCCACTTATCGAGCATTTACTGATGGAAGTTGCTCTCGAGAAAACAGCAGGTAAACGTCAGGAAGCAGCCAAATTATTGGGGTGGGGTAGAAACACACTGACGCGTAAACTAAAAGAAAATTAGAATAAGGCTTGCGTCACCATGAACTGGTATGTATAATGCATTGCTTAATCAGGTGCGGGGTGGAGCAGCCTGGTAGCTCGTCGGGCTCATAA
>NZ_DDNT01000008.1:170250-174351 GCF_002341285.1 Methylophaga sp. UBA2513
TTCAAATCCAGCCCCCGCTACCATCGATCCCATACAAATGGGGTCATCCTGAATTTTCAAGAGCGCGGCAAGTTGTCCGTGCACCTCAATACCTACATTGCCCGGTGTTGGGGTTATCACAATCTTATCGACAATTTTCCTGACCTCACGGAAAATATCATCTCTCGATAGGCCTTCCTCGATATTCTCCATGTGCGATTGCAGACTCGCAACGATGTTTTTGTATTTCTCGGCTGCTGCTGGGTGAATGATTACTGGTTCGATCCGTTGTTGCTGTTGCGCTAATTCTTCCTCTAGCTGTTTCTTTTCCACTTCCATTTGTTTAATTTTTTGCATCAAGCTATCCGGCGGCACCCCTTTCAATAATAAATCCACGCCCCGATCAATTTCTACGGTCAGTGAATTAATTTGTCTTTGTTTCTGTTGGGCATTGCCCCGCTCAGACTTTTGCAGTCTTCGTCTTTCATCGTGATAGGCTTTGACGTACTCAGCAATTAACTCTGGCTCCGCTAAATGCGCATGCAATGCAGACAGGACTCGTTTTTCAATATGCTGACGAGTGATCGTGCGCTTATTGTCACAGTCTCCACGCTCACGATTACCGGAACATATCAATCTATCGGTTGTGAATATGGTGTAACTCGCACCACAACAACCACATTTAATCATGCCACTAAACACATGCTTAGGCTTACGCGCACGCCTATACTGGCTTTGACTTTTGCTGGTTTTTAAATTGGTCACTGCCTGCCATAACTCATCTTCAATAATTCTTAAATCTGGTGCATCATGATAAACCCATTCTTCAGGTGGGTTGGCTCTTGATACGCGCTTGCCGGTGCTAGGATCTTTTATAAAGCGCTGCCGGTTCCAGACTGTCTTACCGATATAAAGCTGGTTCTGCAGAATACCGTTCTGTCTCTGTCTGTTACCGTTAATCGTTGATGCGTTCCACTTACCTCCCCGAGGTGAGGGAATATCGTCAGCGTTTAAATCTCTGGCAATTTCACGTGGTGTTTTGTTATGACTGTATTCATTAAAGATACGCTCAATAACAACCGCTTGATTTTCATTGATGACTAATTCGCCGCCACCAATACTGTCATAGCCGTAAGATTTACCCCCAGCCTGACGACCATCATTGACGACAGCTTGTAAGCCTCGCTTTGTTTTTTGAGCCAAGTCTGCAAGGTAAAGCTCGCCCATTAAACCTTTAATGCCGATATGAATTGTGCCGACTTCACCATCTTGAACAGTATGGATAGTGACATTATAAAAAACTAAATCCTTACGAATTTGTGCAAGATCAGCTTGGTCACGGCTTAGCCTGTCCAGCCCTTCACAGATCACCGTATCAAACTTGCCTAGCTGCGCATTACGCATCAATTCAGCAAGAGCCGGACGATTACGTGTTGATGCACCAGATATAGCTGCATCCTGATAACTGTCGACCACATCAAAGCCGTTATGTTGTGCCCACATTGAGGCGAGATTAATCTGATCTCGACAGGATTTTTCGTTCTGGCGGTCTGAGCTAAACCGGGCGTATATTGCTGCTCGTTTATTATTCATTTTCATGATCCTTTCTTGCATCCCGTAATGCCATTACTCGAACCAAATCAAGCAATATTTCACGTTTGTATCTTTTCTTTATTTTTTCGGTAGTAATAGGCCAGTCGTGTTTCGATAATTTGTATGAAAGGGAATTACTATCCAGCCATGAGATAAACTCTCTTTTTTCAGAGCACACAACGCAGTCACATAATCTTTGTGATGGCTCTATCCTACTCATGAGTTCACCCCGAATCGTGAACTGATGAATAGCCGAGCTCCAACTGCATAAGATTTAGTGTTGATTAATGGTGGAGGCCATATCAGAGATGGAATTACATACTCTTCCCCATGAGACAGTGATGTTTCGACATCTGTGGAGTAGTGGCTAAGCAATAAAAGCTCTACACTTGTATATAAAGCATTAATGGACTTGACCGTGATAATAAGTGAATACATGTGTTCTCCTTTTATTCTCGAACAAGAATAAAATTACACATGTTCAGAACATTTTTTGTGGCATATTTCACAATTTTTATCGCGCTATAAATTTGATATAAAAGTTTTCTAAAATTTATATACGAAATTTTAATTTCCAATAAAATCAATTAACTATTTTTATGTTTGTGGGTGGCTGGAAAAGTGGTTTTGCGCAAAACTCACATGATTATGGACGGTGAAGGGGCGTCACTTCGCCCGGAAAAACACAAAGCGAAGCGACTGTTTTTCAGCCCCGAACCATCAGAACATATATGCTGTTGATCCACCAATCTTGATTTTCTTATAAGGTGGGCTTGAGGACGTACGTCCTTTGTCAGGTTTTCTCTTGTCTTTGCTAACAAGTATATTTTTGAAGTCAACATTTTTAACCGTTGTGACACGAACATTGTTGATCGTGGCTTGAGAGGGGCGTGGTAGTACCCGGCCTCTGCCGCTTCGGCTATCACCATATTGATTAATAGAGTCTACACTCTGGTGGCCTAATATTGCTGCACAGGTCACTCTGTCCTGACCACTGCTTTTAAGTTCACTGCCCAGTTGGTGACGGAAGGATTTGAAGGTAATGTGTTTTTTGCGTTTTGGAAAAAGCTTTTTATTCAGTCTGTCCAACCGCTTTTGTAACATACTGACAGCCGCCTCATCGGTTTGATGTGCCTTGAGTTTTTCCAGCTCCTTTTTCATGTGGTTTAAGGCAATGGAAAAAATCCTGAAGCTTTCATCATCAAGGTAAAGATGTCTATCCATACCTCTTGAGCCATCTTCAGTTTGCTTCGAACCTTCTATGTAAATGCCATTATCTGGGAGCAGTTGAATCGACATCATTTCAGATGGACGACACCCTGTTATATGAACAACAGTTAAGGCACCTACCAGACTTAAATCAGGTGTTTTTTTGACCATGCAGCCGTTTAACAAGGTACGAAAGTCTTTTTGGGATACCTTTTTTATGAAAGAGCCGGTTTTTTTCGTTTGGGCGCCATCAGGAAAGGGTGTTAATTTAATGAATTTAGCTTCTTCAGGGATGCATCTGGAGTCGTAATACACTTCCAGAGCGCGTCTTTTTTTTCTCCAAGAATCTATACCTTATTCGCGACCGGCGCTACGTTGCACGTGCCTTAGCTCCCGTGCCGTTTTACGTTGTCGCGTCCCCGTCTCTCATAGGCCAAAAGACATCACCTGAATCTTTGGATGCCTTAGCTAAGCTGCCACTTTCAGTCCTGATCGACCGGAAAAATGGCCGCCCTTGGCCTTGGCTATTTGCCAACGGGCAAACGTTCACGCCCAAGCAGCCAGCTCTTATCTGTGATGATCCAGATACGGAATTAGAAGCCACCCTGGCAGGCATGTGTTTTGGCCAAATTCCTGCCTATCTGGCTGAGCATCATCTTCGGTCAGGAAAGCTGGTTGCTGTTTTGGCTGATCTCGCTCCAGCGCCATGGGATCTGTTCATATACCGCCCACAGCAGGGTCCTGTATCGAAGCGGGTGCGATTGGTGTACGACCACCTTAAGCAGGCTTTCTCAAACCCCAAGCTATTTCCCCAGGCCCTGGGGAAATAGCCAGAGACTCATAGACAACCCTAGTGCGAAGCACGGCGCGGGCACAGCTGATCCAGAAGTGAGCTGCAAGGGCGTGGAAATATGCATACGTGCCGGAAAATGATAGCGACATATTGACATATTTAGATATTGCAAATAATATTAACCCATAACCCGTGCGAGAAACCTTAGGAGGTACCCTCATGAAAGATTCCAGTGATACCTACCATGAGATCTCTGCCCATGCCCCCTTTGGTGGCGATAAGAAATCTGACCTAGGACGGGAAACGCACAACTCAATACTGGAAGCCTACAGGCAAAAGAAGAACATCGACGTCAGCCTCAACGAAGCACCGCTCGGGCTCTTCAGAGCTCGTTGATCCATGTTTTTTTGACTTACAGAATCGAATATTTTAGACATGCAGGTAAATGAAATGACACACTCAGAACTTTTTAAAACAACTCAGCTGTGCCCATACACCCTCAAGAACCGTATCGTTCTGCCGCCACT
>NZ_DDNT01000005.1:0-20726 GCF_002341285.1 Methylophaga sp. UBA2513
GTTTTACCTTCACCGGTTTTCATTTCAGCGACTTTGCCATCATTCAACACCATGCCACCGATTAATTGGACATCGAAGTGACGCATGCCGAGAACACGTTTACTGGCTTCACGAACAACGGCAAAAGCTTCGGTCAATATGTCATCGATAGTTTGGCCATCAGCAAGACGCTGTTTAAATGCCTCAGTTTTGGCTTGTAACGCCGGGTCATCAAGTTGTTCTATTTCTGTTTCAAACTTGGCAATCTCATCTATCGTCTTACGCATTTTTTTCAATACGCGCTCGTTACGACTACCAAAAATTTTACTGAAAAACTTGCTAACCATTTTTTCGCCTTAAACTGTGTTGATTACGGCGTGAACACCGATAAAAGTAATAAACTTGTGATTATAACGCGGACAAAGTCAGTGTTTGTAGATCACATTGTTTCATGTGGAGACTTCCCACAAATAAAACAAGAGCTCAAAAGAATTTACTTGATAAAACTATAAGGATTGATATGTTGGCCGTCACGTAAGACTTCGTAGTGAACGTGTGGGCCGGTTGACCGCCCTGTCGATCCCATCAGCGCCACCACTTCACCCTTACTGACGCGCTCGCCCTTACTCACCTTTATTGTTTTATTGTGGGCATATCGTGTGACATAGCCGTTACCATGGTCGACTTCGACTAAGCCACCATAACCGCCACGATCACCCACCCAGCTGACAATACCATCGGCTACAGCCATGACTGGACTGCCTTCTTTGCCGGCAATGTCGATACCTTCATGGAAGGTTTTTTTACCATTAAACGGGTCGATACGATTGCCATAAAATGATGACACCCAGCCATTTTTAACCGGTTTACCTTCAGGAATACCTGCCGCAATATTTTCTTTTGTGATGAGATACTCTTCAAGGGCATTTAATGTATCACTCTGACCACGTAATTGACTTGATAGCTGTTGGATACCTCTTTCCAGTGCCTCACTATTAAGAGGCGAGCCATCATGTTCAATACCACCTTGACCAGGATGCTCATCTAAAGAAAAGTCTTCTGTCTCAAAGCCTGCAATTTGCGCCAGACGCTCACTGAACATTTTCAAACGTATAGTTTCTGCCTGTAAACCACCGAGCTGTTTGGCATAAAAATCTTGTAAATTTTCTTCTTGATTTTCGTCCAGGTTCTGAGTGGTATCGATGGGATTTGAACTAGAAGAGAGAGTAGGAACGGGGACAGGCTGGAGATTTTCTGTTATGCGGTCTGTATAGAGCCATTTCGCCAGGCTATAGCTACTAACACTAATAAGGCATGTCAGCATCAGCATCAGCACGAACAAACTGGATCGCGTTAAATGCCAATGCTTATGGGTCTTGCTGTTTGAGGATATAATGATAACCTGCATTGTTATCCTTTTTCAGTCACTTAAAATAATATGTCAAAAAAACCTGAGCGCATTGGTCAACTCTATCAAAACGATAACCAGATGAAATGGTTATCAATTCGCGCCCAAAAACTGAACAAGCTTAACACCATTTTACAAAAAAGCCTGCCTTTAAAATTTAGTAATCATTGCACATTGGCAAACATCACGGAAGATAAAATCATCATTCTCACTGATAAAGCCAATTATGCGAGTTTATTGCGCTTTCAGGCTGCCTTTATTTGTAAAACCTTATCAGCGCATTTACCGAATCCAGTAAAAAAACTGGAGGTCAAGGTCAGACCACAAAGCGAACCGCTTAAATCGAAAATGAATCCGAATACGCTCCGTGTATCAACTGAAACGGCAGAACTTCTAACAAGTACTGCCGCTGAAATGCAAGACGGCCCATTAAAGGCCGCCTTGAATAAACTCGCTAAACGTCAATCCAATCAGAAAAATTAGCTTGAAATTGAGGCAGCAGGTCGACTGAAAAGAATGGGGGCATCTTTATCGTCTTCGAAGCTGACCAACTCCCAGGCATCTTCCTGAGCTAATAATTTCCGTAATAATTTGTTATTCACCTCATGTCCTGACTTATGGCCTTTGAAAGCACCAATCAGACTGTGTCCCAGCAAATACAAATCACCGATGGCATCCAGCACTTTATGACGAACAAATTCATCTTCATAACGTAAGCCATCTTCATTCAACACACGGTAATCATCAACCACGATGGCATTATCCATACTGCCACCTAATGCCAGATTGTTTTCGCGTAACTTTTCGATATCTTTCATAAAACCAAATGTGCGTGCACGACTGACTTCACGAACAAACGATGTGGAGGAGAAATCAACATCGACTTGTTGAGGTCGTCCAGTAAATGCAGGATGCTCGAAATCGATAGTAAATGACACTTTAAAACCATCAAATGGTTCAAATTTCGCCCATTTATCACCGTCTTCCATCACAACTGGTTTTTTGATGCGGATGAACTGTTTAGCCACATTCTGCTCTTCAATACCTGCCGACTGCACCAAAAACACAAAGGGACCGGCACTGCCGTCCATAATGGGTACTTCAGCTGCATTCAGGTCAATATAAGCATTATCAATACCTAAGCCGGCAAATGCAGATAATAAATGCTCCACTGTTGAAACACGTTGACCATGTTCAATCAGCGTGGTCGATAGAGCGGTTTCACCCACATTCTCAGCTTTTGCCTGAATCTCGACAACCGGGTCCAGATCCACTCTACGAAAAATAATGCCTGTATTAGGGGCGGCAGGTCGCAGGGTCAGATATACCATCTCACCACTATGCAAACCGACACCGGTCGCACGAATCACATTCTTCAATGTTCGTTGCTTTATCACGGTGTTTTACCCCCTTAAACAGTTACAGATCAAAGCATAATATCATAAGCAGAATATAAGCAGCTATACTAAATTAATCCGCCTGACGACGCAGAAATGCTGGAATATCCAAATAATCCATATTGACATCTCCGTTGGCGACTTGTTTCTGCTGGCTATCTTTACCATTGCGAATGACTGTCGGTTCATCATAATCGATTTCAACTGGTTTTTTCACAATTTCAATTTGTGGTGCAGCTTCTTCCGGTGCTTTCGCTACAGCGACTCTCGGTGCGCCTAAACCCGTCGCCACAACGGTCACTCTCAACTCGTCAGTCATGTCTGGGTCAATCACGGTTCCAACTACTACTGTAGCGTCATCTGAAGCAAATTCTTTAATGGTGTTACCCACTTCTTCGAACTCACCAATACTCATATCCAGACCAGCAGTAATATTGACCAATACTCCACGGGCACCAGCCAAATCGACATCTTCTAATAATGGGCTTGAGACCGCTAATTTCGCCGCTTCACGTGCACGATGCTCACCTTTAGCATGCCCCGTGCCCATCATAGCCATACCCATTTCAGACATCACAGTACGAACGTCAGCAAAGTCAACGTTAATCATACCTTCACGTGTGATTAATTCAGCAATACCCTGAACAGCACCTAACAAGACATCATTGGCTGATTTAAAGGCATTCAGCAAAGTCATATCTTTACCCAGTACCTTCAATAACTTCTCGTTTGGAATGGTAATCAACGAATCAACATGTTGACCTAATTCTTCAATACCCGCTTGCGCAATTTTCATACGCTTGCCACCTTCGAATGGGAAAGGTTTGGTAACGACAGCTACCGTCAGAATACCCATTTCTTTGGCCACTTGAGCAACGACCGGTGCGGCACCTGTGCCAGTACCACCACCCATACCGGCTGTGATAAAGACCATATCTGCACCATCGATAACTTCCATGATGCGTTCTCTGTCTTCTAACGCTGCTTGACGACCCACATCAGGATTGGCACCTGCACCCAAGCCTTTAGTAATGTCACCACCCAGTTGCAGTTGTGTGGTTGCTGAGCTTTTACGTAATGCTTGAGCATCCGTGTTTGCACTGATGAAATCCACCCCTTCAATTTGGTTGACGACCATATGCTCAAGCGCATTACCGCCACCGCCACCAACACCAATCACTTTAATGACAGCATTTTCACTGTATGTATCAATTAATTCAAAAGTCATAACTTCTCCCCCAAAAAATTGTGTAAAACAAACATGCTCAATTACTCAGCTTAAAAATTCCCTTGGAACCAGCTTTTCATTCTTGCCAGCATGCCTTTTAAGCCTTCACTTACTTTAATTTCACCATGCCCTGGGGCATGCTCCTGATTGCCAAATAACAGCAACCCAACACCTGTTGCATGAATTGGGTTACGCACCACATCAACAAGTCCCCCGACATGCTGTGGCACTCCCAAACGCACAGGAAGGTGGAAGACCTCTTCAGCAAGCTCAATAGCGCCTTCCATTTTCGAACTACCGCCTGTCAGCACAATGCCCGCAGCCAGTAATTCCTCAAACCCACTACGACGTAGTTCAGCCTGAACTAACATCAATAATTCTTCATATCTCGGCTCAACCACTTCAGCTAGCGTCTGTCTAGCAAGCTGACGTGGCGGCCTGTCCCCCACACTCGGTACCTCAATGGTTTCATCTTCACGAGCCAGTTGTGTCAAAGCACAGGCGTATTTAATTTTGATTTCTTCGGCATATTGCGTGGGTGTGCGTAATGCCACGGCGATATCATTGGTGACCTGATCGCCGGCAATCGGAATCACTGCTGTGTGGCGAATCGCGCCATCAACGAACACAGCTATGTCCGTGGTTCCACCGCCGATATCAACGATACAAACACCCAGTTCTTTTTCGTCCTGATCTAAGACAGAATAACTGGATGCCATTTGCTCAAGCACAATGCCATCAACTGTTAAACCACAACGTTCAATACATTTTGTGATGTTCTGAGCCGCACTGACAGCACCCGTAATCAGGTGAACTTTTGCTTCCAAACGTACACCTGACATCCCAATTGGTTCACGTATGCCTTCCTGGTTATCGATAATGTATTCCTGTGGCAATACATGCAGTAATTGTTGGTCTCCGGGGAAATGCACAGCTCGTGCTGCATCCATCACCCGATCAATATCGCCCTGAGTCACTTCCTTATCGCGAATAGCCACCGTGCCATGAGAATTCAGGCTTCGAATGTGGCTTCCGGCAATACCTGCATAGACTGAATAAATCTGACAACCGGCCATCAATTCAGCTTCTTCAATCGCACGCTGAATCGACTGCACTGTAGATTCGATATTGACGACAACCCCTTTTTTCATGCCTCTGGCAGGGTGAGAACCAATGCCAATAATTTCGAGCGCATTATCATTGGGGCCGGCATCAACAACAGGTGCCGCGACAATTGCGACAACCTTTGATGTTCCGATATCCAATCCAACGATAAGTTCTCTTTCAGTTCGTTTCGACATCATACTGTTCCATTAAAATCAGGTTGCTGGCCGGATTTCCATACCACTGCCAGCCCATTGGTGTAACGCATATCAATTTCTTTAATCAGGTCTTTAAATGTACCTAGCCCACCCAAATAGACGTTAACAAAGCGGGTCAACCTGTCTTCATCATCTGTACGGCCCAATTTAAGATGTAATCCTTCTTTAAAATCTACTTGCCAGGCACGACGTTTATCCATGCTCATACTAATGACTCGTAAGCCCAGCACATTCACTTTTTGCTGAACATCGATCAGTCGTCGCGACAGCATTTCACTAGTGCCATCTGGGCCATGCAACTGAATCAAACCATCAGGCATGGTGTCTTTGCTGGGCTTAAACACTTTTCCGTGACGGTTGACCAAGCCATCATCGTTCCAGCGAGCAACCGCTTCATGCTCAGCAACCATCAAATGCAAGGTATCTGGCCAGATTCGTCTCACTTGTATTTGCTCGACCCAAGGCAAGGTCTCACCTGCTTTTTGAATACTGGCTACATCTACATCTAAAAAACTGCCTCTGACAAAAGGCATCACCACTTTGACTAATTCATTTCTGTCGGTATGGCGTAAAGTGCCATCTACCGTCACGTGCTTCACAGGCAAAGTATCGGCTTCACGTAGATACATTCCTCCCGCCACTAAGACGACGACCAAAGCCAATGTGGCGGCATGTTTGAACAATTTTTTCCATGCCAGTGGCGACCTAGGCTGTTTCACCTTAGCTGGCTCTTGTAATATGGCGCCTCTCCGCTGTTTAGCCATCAGCCCTCACCTTTGAAGCTTGTTTCTAAAATGCGGCACACTAAGTCATCAAATGACATTCCAGCTTGCTTCGCAGACATGGGGACTAGACTGTGATCGGTCATACCAGGAACACTGTTGGCTTCAAGTAAAAACAGATTGCCTTGCTTATCACGCATGAAATCGATACGTCCCCATCCTTGCATACCTAGGGCATTAAAGGCTTTTACCGCGATGTCTTGCATACCTTTTTCAACATCGGCTTCCAAACCGCAGGGACATAAATATTCAGTGTCATTGGCGTGATACTTGGCGTCAAAATCATAAAATTCATGTGACGTTTTTAACCGGATGGCAGGTAAAGCTTCACCGTCTAAAATGGCAACGGTATATTCCTCCCCGTGTATCCACTGCTCAGCGATAACATCGGTGTCATATTTCAATGCCAAATCAATGGCCTTTTGTAAGTCACTATGGTCATTGACCTTGGACATTCCAATGCTGGAACCTTCGTTAACAGGCTTAATGATGAGAGGTAGCCCTAAATCAGCAACTAATTCATCGGTATTGGTTTGTGCAGACACAGGAACAAACAGGGCAGTTGGTAAACCCTGTTGAATCCACGCTAATTTGCTCAATCGTTTGTTCATAGACAGTACAGAAGCACTAATTGCACTTCCGGTGTAAGGCAGATTGATGGCCTGTAAAAAACCTTGAATTTCACCATCTTCACCGCCACGTCCATGGAGGACGATAAACGCACGATCAAATTCACCACTGTTCATTTTTTGACAGATATCGAAGCTGACATCGATGCCATACGCATCGATACCACTACGTTGTAAGCCAGCTAATACCGCATTGCCACTAATGAGTGAAATCTCACGTTCAGCAGATCGGCCGCCCATCAGTACAGCAACACGACCAAATTCAGCAGCAGACACAGTGCGTTTTATCATGATGGCTCTCCAATTATATGCACTTCTGGAATCAGCTTAACGCCGTGCTCTTGCTCAACCCGTTGCTGTACTTCAAAGATGAGTGTCTCGATGTCTTTTGCTGTGGCATCACCATTATTAACGATAAAGTTTGCATGTTTATCTGACACACTGGCACCGCCCACTGTGAGTCCTTTCAGACCACTGACTTCAATCAAACGACCAGAAAAGTCGCCTGGTGGGTTTCGAAAAACTGAACCAGCACAAGGTTGATTGGTGGGTTGACTGATATTTCTTTTTTTCAGTAGGTCGCGGATAAGCTCCAGCTCAGTCTCTTTATCACCTTGTTCAAACCGCATTTTTGCTGCTACGAACCACTGATTTTCTGGCAAGTTCACATAACGGTAACTCACCTCAAACTGATCAGCATTGTAGAGATGCAACTCACCTTGTTTATCAATTGTTGTGACTTCTACGACGGAGTCCCATGTTTCAACACCATGAGCACCAGCATTCATGGCTAAGGCACCACCTAAAGTACCCGGAATCCCTGCCCAGAAAGCAGCGCCTTTTAAGCCAGCCTTCGCCGCCTGTTTCGCTAACTTGCTGCAATAGAGCCCGACTTCTGCCGTAATCTCATTATCAATGACATCGATGGTTTGCAATGCGCCTGCGGTGACAATCACAGTGCCGGCAAAACCGCCATCACGTATTAATAAGTTACTACCCAGACCGACCCATAGCACAGGTTCTTCTGCAGGTAGTTGTTGTAAAAACAGGGCGAGATCATTTCTGTCGGTAGGACGGTAAAGCTGTTTTGCCGGCCCTCCTACACGCCATGAGTTATAACGAGACAGTGGCTCATTTGTTTTTAGTTCGCCTTTTAAAGTCCGAGGTAATGCCATCATTCAGCACCCCCATCGTTTAAGATCTCAGGTAAAGCCTGTGCCATCCGGCCGATATCTCCAGCACCTAATGTCAACAACACATCGCCGTCTTGTAGAAGGCCCGGTAATAATGCGTAGAGTTCCTGCTTGTCTTCTGCAAATACAGGCTCAACCTGACCACGCAAGCGGATAGCCCGACATAAACTACGTGCATCTGCCCCGGCAATTTTTGCTTCACCGGCTGGATAGACCTCTAACACAACCAGCACATCAACACTGGATAACACATGCGCAAAATCTTCAAACAAGTCACGTGTGCGTGTGTAGCGATGAGGTTGGAATACCAAAACTAAACGGTTATTTGGCCAACCACCTCGTGTGGCGGCAAGCGTGGCTGCGATTTCAGTCGGATGATGCCCATAATCATCAATCAGCATGGCCTGACCGGTACCCGCTTTAACCTGACCCATTAGATTAAAGCGTCGTCCTACACCATCAAACTTCAGTAAGGCTCTCTGGCAATCAGTGACACTGACATCCAGGTTACGTGCTACAGCCATGGCAGCCGTCGCATTCAAGGCATTGTGTAAGCCAGGCATATTCAATGTGACAGGGAAGCTCTGTCCTGAACGTTTCTCTACCACGGTGAAAAAGCTTTGCCCCTGATGCTGCGTCAGTTCCATTAACTGATAATCAGCATCAGGGTTTTGTCCGTAAGTGATAAACGGTCTGGTTACATCAGCCAATAACAATTGGATAACCGGATCATCAAGACATAACACTGCCAGTCCATAGAATGGTAAGTGATGAAGAAACTCAATGAAGGTGGCCTTCAATTTGCCAAAATCACCGTCATATGTCGCCATATGATCTTCATCAATATTCGTCACCACCGCAATCATTGGCTGCAGGTATAAGAATGATGCGTCACTTTCATCAGCTTCAGCGACCAGATAACGCCCTGTACCCAAACGCGCGTTCGTGCCGGCACTATTTAAACGTCCACCAATCACAAAGGTAGGATCCAGCTCGCCTTCGCTTAATAAGGCGGCTATCAAGCTGGTTGTTGTGGTTTTACCATGCGTTCCTGCTACAGCAATGCCATAACTAAATCGCATCAGCTCGGCCAACATTTCCGCTCTGGGTACAACAGGAATCAATTGCTCTCTAGCAGCCACTAATTCAACATTATCTTCGCTTACAGCAGTAGTAACGACCACCACATCAGCATCGTCAAGATACGATGCATCATGGCCAATCATAATGGTCGCACCCAGACTACGAAGATGCTTGATCAAGCTGTTCTCAGCTAAATCACTACCACTAACTTGATAACCCAAGTTCAATAATACTTCTGCGATACCGCCCATACCCACGCCACCAATACCGATGAAGTGGATATGCTTAACGCGGCTCTGCATGGCTGAGGTCAGTCTATCCATTGGCAGCCTCCATACAAATATCAGCGATATGCGCTGCTGTGCCCATTTTTGCGACTTGTCTTGCCGCATTTGCCATGTTTAATAACCCTTCTCTGTCTCCATCAAGTCGACGGACCGTATTCGCTATCACATCAGCATCTAAATGTTGATCTGCCATTAAAATTGCTGCATTCGCATCCACTAAGACCGCAGCATTATGGGTCTGATGATCATCCACGGCATATGGATAAGGCACTAAAATTGATGCAATACCGGCCGCAGCGACTTCTGCCACAGTCAGTGCGCCAGCTCGGCATATCACTAAATCAGCCCAGGCATATGCCGCTGCCATATCCTCAATAAACTCTTTAACATCAGCCTTAACACCAGCGTCTTTATATGATCGGCGGCAATCATCACTATGTTTGCTACCACACTGATGGATAACTTCAGGACGGTGGTCAGCGGATATCTTAGCTAAGGCTTGCGGCACGAATGTATTCAATGACCGTGCGCCCAGGCTTCCGCCCAGGACCAATAGATTTAATCGACCTGATTTTTCTGTCTGACGAAGGTGTGGCATTGGTAAATCTTCAATCGTTTTCCTCACCGGATTACCAACCCACTCTGCATCGATTTTTTTATCAAAACTGTCAGGGAAACCTGTTAGCACTTTGTCTGCTAATTTTGCTAATAAACGGTTCGTCAGACCTGGAATCGCATTTTGCTCATGAATAATTAATGGTTTTCCCATCAACCATGCTGCAAATCCACCAGGACCAGAGGCAAAACCACCCAGCCCCATCACTACATCAGGTTTTAATTGACGAATGAGTGAGCCCGCTTCCAGTACCGCTTTGACGACTTTAAATGGCGCTATTAACCAACCAAGCACACCGTTCCCGCGTAAGCCTTTGACTTTAATTTCTGATAATAGATAGCCAGCTGCAGGCACTAATTTCGCTTCAATACCATGAGCGGTACCAATCCACGAAACTTCAACATCTCTCAGACGTAACTCCTCTGCCACCGCAAGTGCAGGGAAGACATGTCCACCGGTACCACCCGCCATAATCATGACTCTTTTCATCGTCTGATCCTCGCTGAGGCTTTTTCAGGTATTCGTGTTTCCATATCGACACGGAATAACAGTGCAATCGCCGCACACACAATCACCAAACTACTGCCGCCATAACTCATTAATGGCAAAGTCAGACCTTTTGTCGGAAGCGCCCCCATGTTCACACCAATATTGACGCAAGCCTGTAACCCCAACCAAATGCCGATGCCATAAGCGATCTGTGCACCAAATACTTGTCCAGCCTGCTCTGCAGCACGTCCGATCGCCAGAGCTCGCCAGATAAAGACGAAGAACAACACAATGACCGTCAGTGCACCAATCAGTCCCAGTTCTTCTGCAATAATCGAATACAGAAAGTCGGTATGCGCCTCAGGTAAATAAAATAACTTCTGCATACTGCTACCAAGGCCCACACCGAACCAATCGCCACGACCAAAGGCAATTAGTGCCTGTGTTAACTGAAAACCACTACCAAATGGGTCAGCCCAAGGGTCCATAAAACTCTGTAAACGTTCCAGACGGTATGGTGCAATCCAGACCAGCATCGCAAATAGCAGCCCCATCACACCAATCAATGTCGCAAACACATCTAATCTGGCACCACCTAAAAACAGCATGGCAAGCACGGTTGACATGATCACCACCATCGATCCCATATCAGGTTGTAATAACAGCAATAAGGCTGCTACACCTAACAGGGTCAGTGGCGCTAAGACTTTTAAAAATGAGACGTGCAGCTGTCCATGGTGACGTTGCAAGTAATCAGCAATGTAGATAATGGCAAACAGCTTAATCAGCTCTGCTACTTGTAAATTGACAGGGCCAAGAGGTAACCAGCGTGAGCTGCCATTGACTTCACGTCCGACGCCTGGAATGAGCACCATAATTAGCATTGCCACACCAGCCATCAGCAATTGTGGGGCAATACGTTGCCAAACGGCTAATCTGACAGAAATAAATCCCCAGGCAATGACTATACCCACTGCTGCAAAGGCAAACTGGCGTATGAAAAAGTATAGAGGTTGCTCAAGACGACTATCTGCAACAGTAATCGACGCAGAACACACCATCACAAGACCGATAAACAGCAATGCGCCGGTTGAAAACAACAAGCTTTTATCAAATTGCAGTGAAGACTCACTCATGCTGCAATCTCCCTAACGGCTTGTTCGAAACAATTTCCACGTTCAACATAGCTACTGAACATATCGAAACTGGCACAGGCAGGAGACAATAAAACATTGTCGCCTTCCAACGCGATTTGTTGTGCAATTTTCACAGCATCAGCCATATCTTTTGCTTGAAGCTGATCAACACCAGTCGGAATGACTTGGGCGATTTTATCGGCATCTAATCCCAGCAGAATAACTGCCTTCACTGAGGCTTTGAGTGATGGTGTCAGTTCCGAAAAATCCTGTTCTTTTCCGACGCCACCAGCAATGAGAATAATTCTGCCATTACTTGCCAAACCATTAATGGCGGCAACTGATGCCCCCACATTGGTTGCTTTAGAATCATTAAACCAACGCACACCATTCAATTGTCTGACGAGACGACAACGATGTGGTAGGCCTTTATATTCTCGAATGGCTGACAACATGGATGACATGGGTAGTGCCATCGCTGAGCCCAGTGCCAGCGCTGCCAACGCATTGGCAATATTATGCATACCAACGATTTTCATCTGATCGATGGGTAATAAGGGATATTCGCCCTCAGCTAGCCATGTTTGCCCTTCTGTTTCTAATAAACCGAAGTCGACGCCTTGTGACTCATGAAGACTAAAACCGATAATGTTTCGGCCAGGCTGGCTCATGCTGTTCACAATCGGGTCATCCCGATTAATCACCATGACACCATCACCGTTAAAGATGGTTTGCTTAGCGCATTGATAAGACTCTACGGAGTCATATCTGTCCATGTGATCCGGACTGACATTCAACACAACAGCAGCAAAAGCATTCAATGAACGCACAGTTTCTAGCTGGAAACTGGATAGTTCAAGAATATAGAAATCGGGAGCGGACTCTTCTAACAGATCTAAAGCGGGTGTTCCTAAATTCCCCCCTGCTCTGACTGTTTTCCCTGACACTTGTGCCATCAGGGCCAAAAGCGTGGTGACCGTGCTTTTACCATTTGAACCCGTAATCGCCACGATAGGCGCATCAGCATAGCGAGCAAACAACTCAATATCACCCACAATCTCAATGCCTGCCTGACGTGCAATTTCAATTTCAGGAAGACGCGGATCGACTCCAGGACTCAAAACAATCAGATCTGCTTTTAAGATCCAGTCCTGATCCAGCCCGCCGGTTTTAATCAATACTTGTGGATACGCATTTTTCACATCCTGAACAGAAGGTGGATTCTCACGGGTATCCATGATGGCAATACCTAGCGCTCTATTGGCTAAAAATCGAGCGCACGAAAGTCCTGTCTGACCCAGACCGATAATCAGGCAATTTTTATGTGAAAGACTATTCATGCCGTATGTCATCGTATTTTCAACGTTGCTAGACCAATCAACACCAGAAAGACTGTCACAATCCAGAACCGGACGATTATGCGAGGTTCTGGCCAGCCTTTGAGCTCATAATGATGGTGAATCGGTGCCATAAGAAATACACGTTTACCGCGCAGCTTGTATGAGCCCACTTGAATCATGACCGACAGTGTTTCAATCACAAACACGCCTCCCATGATCAGTAAAACCAACTCTTGTCTGACTAATACGGCTACTGTACCCAGTGCGGCACCCAGTGCCAGGGCACCCACATCCCCCATAAAGACTTGTGCGGGATAGGTATTGAACCAAAGAAAACCGAGTCCAGCTCCCACCATAGCCGCACAGAAAACAACGAGTTCGCCGGCACTTGGAATAAAGGGAATTTGTAAATAGCTTGCAAACTCAAAGTGTCCAGCGACATAACTGAATAAGCCTAATGCAGCCGCAACCATCACCGTAGGCATAATGGCTAGGCCGTCCAGGCCATCGGTCAAATTCACTGCATTGCTGCTACCCACAATCACCAAATAAGTCAGCAGCATGTACCAACCACCCAAAGGAATCACAATCTCTTTGAAAAACGGCACGATCAACTGCGTTTCAGCTGGCACAGTGACCGTCATAAATAAAAAGATAGCTGCTCCGGCACCAAAGACAGATTGCCAGAAATATTTATATCGGCTCAGCAAACCACGAGGGTCTTGACGGACTAATTTGATGTAGTCATCTACAAATCCAATCAGCCCAAAAGCTAATGTAATAATCAAAACTACCCAGACATAACGATTGGTCAGGTCAGCCCAAAGTAATGTGCTAACAGCAATTGCCACCAATATCAGAGCGCCACCCATGGTGGGTGTGCCTTTCTTGCTGAAATGAGATTCAGGGCCATCTTGTCTGACAACCTGACCAATCTGTCTAAAACTCAAATGACGGATCATGGTCGGTCCGATAATCAATGCAATACCCAAGGCCGTCATGACCCCAAGAATGGCTCTCAGTGTCAGGTACTGAAACACGTTAAAGCCACTGTAGTATTGGCTCATATAATCACTCAATAACAGCAGCATTACTGTGCCTCCGAGGCTAACGCATCGGCTAATTTATCCAATTGCATAAAACGTGATCCTTTAATCAAACAGGTCACATCTGCTGTTAAGGTGTTTTGCAAAAGCTGTTGCAATGTTTGTATGTCCTCAAAATGAATGGCGTTATCACCAAACTCAGCAGCTGCGAGCTGGCTCTTCTCTCCCACCGTAAATAGCGATGTCACGCCTGCGGCTTTTGCTTGTAAGCCCATGCTCTGATGAATGGCATCACACTCATCACCTAACTCACCAAAATCTCCCAGAACCAACCAAAGAGGTTCATCAAAACCAGACAAGGTTTCCAATGCCCGCAGGTAGGAGCCGGGATTAGCGTTGTAGGTATCGTCAATCAAGCGACTCCCTGACAAACCTTTACGCATTTGTAAGCGGTGAGGTACGGCTTGTAGTGTGTTCAGACCGCGAACCATTGCATCAACAGGAATATTCAGCGCCACACATATGGCTATGGCCGCCAACGCGTTGTTCACATTATGTAAGCCGGGCAAAGCTATAGTCATATGGTGGTTAATACCATCAATATGAACAAGGAAATGACTTGCCGCAGGCTCTGGCTGGATATAGTCGGCGAAGATATCCACTTTTGTTTGCAATCCAAAACGGATAGTTTTTCTACCCGCAATCAAGGGTTGCCATATCGATTCGTATGGCATATCGGCATTTACCACTGCAATGCCGTTCTTTTTCAATCCTTGATAAATACTGCCTTTTTCTTTAGCTATACCCTCTTCGCTACCTAAACCTTCGATATGGGCAGACGCAATATTATTAATCACTGAAACATCGGGTGATACGATACTCATCAGATAAGCAATTTCGCCCGGATGGTTTGTGCCCATCTCAATCACCGCATAGTCATCCGATTTGTCAATACGACAAATGGTTAAAGGCACGCCCAGATCGTTATTTAAATTGCCTTGTGTTGCAGTGACTGTGCCAACTTCAGACAAAATAGCTTTGACCATTTCTTTTAGGCTGGTTTTACCATTACTGCCAGTGATGGCGATGACTTTTGCATGGCATTCTGCTAACCAGGCTTTTGCAATTTGTCCAAAAGCTATTCGAACATCATCTACCTTGATCTGTGGTAATTCATCATCTTGATATTCACTGACTAATGCCGCGACAGCACCATTTTCTCTGGCTTTTGCTAAGTAGGCATGACCATCGACATGTTCACCTTTAAAGGCGATGAATAAATCACCTGGTGTCACTTTGCGTGAATCAATGACAGCACCTGTTACCACAACATCAGCAACGACATTCTGGACTGAGACAATCTCAGCAATCTGTGTAAGCGTTAGCTGAAGCCCCATCAATGACCTCCCACCACGTTTTTTATGCCCGTTGAGTATGAGTCGAACACAGCTTTAACCACAGCCGTATCACTAAACGGATAGCGAACATGATTGATTTCCTGATAGGACTCATGCCCCTTACCTGCAATCAGCACAATATCTTCTGGCTTGGCATGATTGATGGCATAGCTAATAGCTAGCTTACGATCAAGTTCAACGCGAATTTTCTGCGGTTCATCACATCCCGCCAGGATATCTTCAATAATCAGCAGATGGTCTTCGGTACGAGGATTATCATCCGTAACAATAACCTGATTAGCTTCTCTTTCTGCGACTTTCCCCATAAGTGGGCGCTTACCACGGTCTCTGTCCCCGCCACAGCCAAATACACACCAGAGCTGCCCCGTTTTGGGTAAGTGAACTTGCAAGGTCTTCAGTGCCTGATGTAATGCGTCAGGTGTGTGAGCATAGTCGATGACCACTGTGGCTTGACCCGGCTGAGTATATGTTTGCATGCGGCCACTTACTGCCTGACATTGATTAATAGCTTCAGCGCATTGTTGTTGGTCTAGTCCCAGTGCTGTAAGCACACCTATCGCAGCCAGTATATTGTCAACATTGAACTCACCCAGTACTGGCAAGCTTACAGGCAGTTTATTTACATTAACCTGCGCTTCAAAGGACACGCCGTCTGCTTTGTATGCGATCTGCTCCGCGCGAATATTCACTTGATTTTGTGCACCGCCATATGTGAGTAAGTTCACACCAGATTTCAGTTTCGAGATGACATCTGTACCAAAGGCATCATCTGCATTAATCACGGCGTATTCCACACTATCCATATCAAACAAGCGTTTTTTTGCTGCAGCGTAGTTGGCCATGGTTTTGTGATAATCAAGGTGATCTCGGCTGAGGTTGGTCAGCACGGCCACATTGATATCAACACTATTTAATCGGCCTTGGGCTAGGGCATGGGATGAAGCCTCCAATGCCACGTATTCACAGCCTTCACGCTTAAACTTCGCCAACAGCTTCTGCATGGTAACGGGGTCAGGCGTTGTCATCCCGGTCATTTCCAGATCACACAAACGCCCTGCTCCCATGGTGCCAATCACACCACATGGTTTGTTTATTGACTCCAATGCTTGGGCGATAAATTGACTGACTGAGGTCTTACCATTGGTCCCGGTGACAGCAATCACAGTCATGTCCTTGGACGGGTGGTCGTAAAAACGTGCCGCTATAAACCCTGCTTTTTCAGCTAGATTTTCAACTGAGTAAGCCATAACCACTGCTTCTGTGAGCATTTGAAGCTCAGTCTCAGTTAACGGTTGTTGCTCATCAATCAGGACAGCAAAAATATCCTTTTCCAATGCCTGTCGAAGGTGCTTTTCTCTATCAACCTTATTTTTAGCCAAAGCCAGAAACAGACCACCAGCAGCAACCCGTCGGCTGTCCATACTGATATCGCTCAATGTACATTCTTGTAAGGTGGATTTATCCACAACAAGATCACTGAGTAATGCCATCAACGACTGAGATTTTACGATTGAAGTCATCATTTGTGAGCCACCTGCATCTGGGTCATCGGTAAATCGTCAGGGGCAATATTCAACAAGCGCATTGCACCCGCCATCACTTCTGCAAACACAGGCGCAGCAACTGCGCCACCGTAATATTCACCTTGTGGCTCATCAATCATCACGACCATCGCTAAACGTGGAGCTGATGCGGGGATGATGCCAGCAAAGACAGATTGATAACGATCATCAGCATAACCACCGCTGATCGCTTTTTTCGCGGTTCCGGTTTTTCCGGCTACATGATAATTCGCCACAGCAGCACGTGTGGCGGTGCCGCCTGGTTCAATGACCTTCACCATCATCTGCACGACATCACGCATGATGTCTGCTGAGAATTCTCGTCGACCTTTTGGCACTTTATCTGTTTTAATGAAGGTGACAGGTTTGAGAATCCCACCATCCGCTAAAACGGTGTAGGCTCTGGCAAGTTGCATCGCACTGGTCGATAAACCGTAACCATATCCCATGGTGGCGATATCTAATGTGCGCCATGACTGAGGATCCGGCATGGTTCCCATCGCCTCACCTGGAAAATAAGCACCCGTTGCCTCGCCCAAGCCGAAACTGGCAAAGTCATGCCACAGTTCAGCAGGATCAAGAGCCAACGCAATCTTACTGGCACCGACATTACTTGATTTCTGGATAAGGGTCGTCAAGTCGATTTCACCATAGTCTCTGAAATCTTTTATGGGGTGGCCACTTACTCGATAATAGCCAGGGTGTGTATTAATGATGGTGCTTTGATCAAACTCACCCGATTTAATACCACTGACGACCGTAAATGGCTTGACCGTTGAGCCCGGTTCAAACAAATCAGTAACGGCACGGTTTCTGAGATCACTGGGTTTGAGGCCGGCTCTATTGTTTGGGTTATATGAGGGCTGATTAGCCATCGCCAGCACTTCACCCGTACGCGTATCAAGAATGACAGCAGTACCTGATTTTGCCTGATGTTCAGCAACGGTTTTCTTCAAGGCTTGGTAAGTTAAATATTGCAGTCTGAGATCAATGCTCAACTGCACATTTTCGCCGGATTTAGCCGGACGAATCAGCTCACCACCTTCAACGTAATTACCACGGCTGTCACGCACCATACGCTTCAGTCCAGGGCGACCAGTCAGCACTGCATCGTAAGTCAGCTCAAGTCCTTCCTGACCGATATCATCAATATTGGTAAAACCCACAATATGTGAAGCAACTTCACCAGCTGGATAATAACGTTTGTATTCACGTTGAAGCGCCACACCCTGTATGCCCAGCGCTTTTACTTTTGCTGATAATTCCGGTGTGATACGACGTTTCAGATACACAAATTCCCGGGACTGATTCTCTTCAATCTTATTTTTAATTTTTTGGACGGATAAACCCAGTAACTGTGCCAGTTGTGGTATGCGGGGATCACTCGCTAATACATCCTGAGGATTTAACCAGACAGAATGTACAGGCGTACTTATCGCCAATGGTTCACCATGGCGATCCATAATCATCCCGCGATGAGCAACGATAGGCACTTGACGAAGATGGCGGGCATCACCTTGATGACGCAAAAACTCAGGATTTAAGACCTGGATATCAGCCAAACGCCAGCATAATCCAGCCACCATCAATACAAACATGATGCGAACCAGATTAAGGCGCCAAGCGCCAACTTGTTGCACTTTCTGACCGTGCTGCTTCATGGTTTTACCACCACTGTCATATCAGATTTAGGTACGGTCATATCCAGACGTCGTTTCGCTTCTTGCTCTACACGACTTGGGCTTGCCCAAGTGCTTTCTTCCAACAATAAACGTCCCCACTCTTCGTTCAGAGCATCACGTTGTTTTTCTAATTGTTGCAGTTGCACAAATTCATTTCGGCTCATGTGTTTTGTATAAATCACAGACACAGCAGAAACCAAAACGACAAAAGCCATTACGAATAATGGCGTATCAATCTTGATGGTTTCTAACAGTGCTTTTAAATTCATGCCAGCTTCTCCGCTATACGAAGCACGGCACTTCGAGCGCGTGGATTGAGTTTGATTTCTTCTTCTGATGCTTTGATAGCTTTGCCAATCACTTTCAGACGAGGATTTAATTGATCTACAGTGACGGGGAAATGAGACGGTAGATCATCACCACGGGCTTCATCGCGGAAAAACCGTTTCACAATGCGATCTTCGAGTGAGTGAAAACTAATCACTGCCAAACGACCACCCACGGCTAATACATCCAAAGCTTGCTCTAAAGCTGTTGTAAGTTCTTCCAGCTCATTGTTGATAAAAATTCGAATAGCCTGAAATGTTCTGGTAGCTGGATGCTTGAACTTGTCGCGTGATGGACTGGCTTTATCCACTAAATCGGCTAACTGTTTAGTCGTTGTAATAGGATGTTCATCACGTGTTTCCACAATCGCTCTGGCAATACGTTTGCCATAACGTTCTTCACCCAGCGTTTTTATCACATCAGCAATTTCATCCATGTCAGCTGTTGCCAACCACTCTGCTGCACTTAAACCCGCTTCAGGATTCATTCGCATATCAAGTGGTCCATCTTTCATAAAGCTGAATCCACGCTCCGCATCATCTAACTGTGGTGAAGACACACCAATGTCCATCAAGATTCCATCGACATTGCCTTGCCAGAGACGCGCATGAACCGCTGTATTCAGTTCTGAGAAATTGCCATGTTCAATAGAAAAACGGGGATCTTTTGTAGCCAAAGCCTGACCTGTTTTGATCGCTTGAGGATCACGATCCAAACCCAATAAGCGGCCATTGTCAGACAACAACGCAAGAATGGCACGGCTGTGCCCGCCGCGACCAAAGGTAGCATCAAGATATTTACCATCTGCCTTCACTGACAAGCCCTGTATGGTCTCGCTTAACAAGACTGGCAGATGTTCCGAGTCGTTCTCAGTCATAATTCCGCCTTATATCGACAGGCTTTCTAGTTCAGCCGGTAAAATCTCGCCAAAATCTTCTTCTAAACATTCATCCATGAGTTCATTCCAAGTTTGTTCATTCCACAACTCAAACTTGTTACCTTGACCAATCATCACCATGTTTTTATCAAGGCCTGCAAACTCACGTAATTTAGCGGGTAATAAAATACGGCCATTGCCATCCATTTCACATTCAGTGGCATAACCGAGAAGCATTCTTTTTAATCGACGTACTTGAGGATTCAAACTGGGTAATGCGGAAAGTTTTTCTTCAACAATTTCCCATTCAGGTAATGGGTACAACTGCAAACAATGATCAGAATGATCGATGGTGATGACTAATCGGCCTTCACAACAGACGTCAAGATGCTTGCGGAACTTGGCTGGAACAGCCATCCGTCCTTTTGCATCAAGATTGAAAGTTGCCACGCCTCGAAACACTGGTCATCCTCAAAAAACACGATCCACTAAGATCCACTTTCCCCCACTTGTCGACACTATAGGAGTGCAAATGTCCGAAGTCAAGCCTGTGAATAAACAAAATCCTCTTTTTATGACAATGACTTAGAGACTTTTCATAAAAGTGGGAGAAAATGACTGGAGGTGTTTCTCAAGGAGGTCTTTCTTATCAAAAAACTGGCATGTGAAGTTAAAGTAAATTCTAGATTACGTATCTAAAAGACAAAAAAATAACTGCTCAGACAGAAAAATTGACTCTGTCTGCAGCAGTTATTTCGATGATGACATGTTAGGTTGAGACGACCGATAAGCCGGGTTCTGTCGAGGACAATCATTCATCTGGGACTGATGTCGCCATCAGCCTCAAGCAACCTACCCAGGAACAGTACGGGTCGCACATGTCTGCCGAAACAGACGTTCCTCTATTTGGTCTTGCTCCAGGTGG